>NZ_JBEUDO010000074.1:0-9716 GCF_050584665.1 Nitrosomonas sp. ANs5 | reverse complement strand
TGCACTTCCAGTGGAAATTGAGTACGCCGCACCTGCCGCAACTGGCCCAGCGGTAGCCCATGTCCTTGACCTTGATGCCGGCAACGCTCACGCCCACTCTGGGCGCATAGAACGCCACATGCTCGGCAAAACGCTGCTGCCCCTTGTCGGTATAGAACTGCTCAAAAGCCTTGCGGGCCATGTCTGTGCCGCCCTGTTCGATCAGTTCACGGCTGAGGCAGAAGCGGCCATCTTTTAGCAGCAGTGCCTTGTCCTGCCCATTGACCAGCACCAAACGATAGGCGCCGCCCAGATACAGAAAGGTTTCGCCGTTGACCCACTCACGCGCCACGGCGGCAGCGTTCAGGTCTTTCCATTCGGCCAGGTTGCGATAGATCCATATGCGTTTGCTCTCCACCAGCGCATCCACCTGTTCCGGGGTGAAGCCGGCCGGCGGGCGCACCACTATCTTGCCATTGCGTTCGATGACGATGTCGGTGGTGCTGCGCTGGCTACCAGGCAGCAGGTGGTATTCGATGTCGCGTACACGGCGGGCGTTCATGGCTGCTGCTCCCCGACAGCTCCTTGCAGCAAGGCGTCGTGGCGATTCCTGGCCAGCCGCATGATCTCCACGGCGATGCGTTCACGATGCGTTCTCAGCTCGTCAATGCCGGTCAGCGTCAACGCTGTCTTGATCTCGCTGCGGGTGCGCTTCTGTTTGTCGGCGTTGTGCCAGAAGTCGATGCTGCCGATGCTCCGTTGCAGGATGTCCACAATGGCTTCCATCAATGCACGCATTGTGCCCCGGGCGCTGGCGGGCACTTCGCCACCAAAGGCTTCGTTGGCGATATGCTCGTAGAAGGTGGTGGCTTCGCGGCTCATGCCGGCTTTGCCCTGCTGGCGCCCTGCGGCGGCCACCTTGCGCAGCTTTTCCAGTTCCTCGGCCAGTTGTTCCCACTCGTCCTGATAGCGGTCGATCAACTGTTCCACTTTTTCCGACAGGCTTTTGTAAAAGGCCGGATCTTCGTCATGATGCACGGTGCAGTGCTTGCGAATGGCATGCTCCATTTCGCTGGCCTTGGCCTCGGCATTGCCACCGGCATGCTGGTTGAGCTGCTCGATAAAATCGGCAGAAAGCAGCTCCACCGGCGGCACCTTGGGGTTGATGCCAAGGCTGATCAGATGCTCGTTGATCAGATCACGCACCTTCTGCCCGGCGTCGCCCAGGTTCAGCGTGTCGTCCTTGTAGCGCTCTTTCGCCACACGCTGGATATAACCCAACCGCTTGGCCGGCACCCGGTAGGGCTGGCCGGCGGCGTGGGGCAAAATAATATCCAGGCTGGCGAGAAACTTCTTCAAGTACACATCGAAGTCGGCGCGCTGTTTTTCGTCCTTGAGCAGTTTCACCGCCGCATGCACCACTGCGGCTTCGTCTTCCACGCTGGCCAGTTTGCCTTCGACAAAGTCGCGCAGCCCGGCCACCCTGTGCTCGGCAAACAGTTGCAGCAGGCGCTGGTAGCGCTCCTGCAAAACCGGTACCTCGGAGGTGATGTTTTTCAGGCCGCTGGCCAGTTCCTGCTGTTCGTCGGTGGCGGCGTACAGGGTCAACGCCTCAGTCAGACGGTGGGTCAGGCCGACATAGTCCACCACATAGCCGCGCTGCTTGCCTTTCTTCACCCGGTTGGTGCGGGCGATGGCCTGCAGCAGGGTGTGCTCGCGGATTTTCTTGTCCAGGTACATCACCTGTTCGATCGGCGCATCGAAGCCGGTCAGCAGCATGTCGCACACCACCAGAAAGGCGATGGCGTTGTACGGTTGGTCCGGGTCGTCGAAGGCGAAGGGCTTGCAGAAGTTCTCCACCGCATTCCAGGCGCGCGCCTGTTTGCGCGCCTCGGTAATGTACGCGGCTTCGTTGGTGCCGTCAGCGGAAATCACCACTGCCGCTTTGAGCATTTCTATCTGGCGGATTTTTTCGGCATCCGGCGCGGGTTCAGCGTGTAGGGCAGCAGCGGTATCAGCCAGCGCCTGATGAATCGCCTTCTGGTAGCGCACTGCAGCCAGTTTGGAATGGCACACCACCTGGGCCTTGAAACCATTGGGAAAGATATGCGCTAGATAGTGGGCGACCAGATCCCTGGCTATGGCCTCGATGCGCTGCTCGGCTTCGAGAATATCGCCGGTGGCACCGTATTTTTTCTTGATCGCCAGCAGCTCTTCCTCGCTGCGATCCCGGAACAGGTTTTCGAACTTGGTCTCAAAGGCATGCTTCTCGTTCAGCGCCGCGTCCGAAGTGCGGCCCTCGTAAAGAATCTGCAGGGTGGTGCCGTCTTCCACCGCGTCCATCAGCTTGTACTGGTCGATGTACTCGCCAAAGCGTTTGACGGTGCGCTTTTCACCATGGCGCTCGGTAATCAGTGGTGTGCCGGTAAAGGCGATGCGCGCGGCGTTGGGAAAGGCTTCAAAAATGTTTTCGCCCAGCTCCGAGCTCTGGGTGCGATGGGCCTCGTCGATCATCAGTACAATGCGATCCGAAGCGTTGACCATACCAAAGGTTTCCTTACCTGGAATCGCCCGGTAGGTACCCAGCGCCTCGGCCACCGATAACGGCAGGCTCTGGTCGGCAATCTGGAACTTGTGCGCCATCACCATATTGATGTCGGACTGATCGGTGGCCAGATCACGGCGCAGTGCCGCACGGCTGTCAATCACATTCACCCGACCGCCGATCAGGGTGGCGGTTTCAGCCAGCTGCTGTTCCAGATCGGTGCGGTCGTTGATCAGTACCAGCTTGTAGTCGTGCAGATCCTTTGATGCGCGCAGCATGCGCGCCACAAACACCATGGTCAGGCTTTTTCCCGAACCCTGGGTGTGCCACACCACGCCGCTTTTTTCCGCGGCGGTTCTGCCCTCGCGCAACCGCTGGAGAATCTTGCCGGCGGCGCGGAACTGCTGGTAGCGGCACACCACTTTGATGCGTGGCCCGCCGTCGGTGTCCATAAACACCGAGCAGGTGCGCAACATCAGCAGCAGGCTGGCCTTGTTGAGCATGCCGTTGACCAGCCGCTGCTGGGCGTTCATGCCCTCGGCCACACTGTCGTCTTCGGGCCATTGCGTCTTCCAAGGGTAGAAGTGCTCCTCACCGGAAGTAATGGTGCCGTAGTCGGCTTCCACACCGCTGGAACGGATTAACAATAAATTACTGTGAAACAGCCGTGGCTCGCCTTCCTTCAAGCCCTGGCTGGCTGTGTCCTCGCGCCGGTTCATGTAGCGCTGCAACTGGGCAAAGGCCTCGGCCATGGGGTTGGCGCAGGTTGGCCCGCCCTTTTTGCACTCCACCACAGCCAGCGGTATGCCGTTCACGAACAGCACAATGTCGAGAATGATGAATTGCCGGACAGCACCGGGAGTATCGAGGCGGAACTGGTTGATGGCAAGAAAGTGATTGTTTTCCGGCGTGTCGAAGTCGATTAGCCGCACCACCGGGTCCTGCTCGCTGGTTTCTTCATTCACATCCACCTGCGCCTTGAACAGCAGCTTCTGCGCTGCCTCGTTGGCTTCCAGCAGCGTGCGGTTGGGCTGGCGCAGCAGTTGCTCCTGCAAATCCTGCAACTGCTTGGCTGTCAGCCAGGTGCCGCCGTTCTTGCCAGAATCGGCACTGGGATTCAGTGCGGCAACGGCACGGTTGAAAACCTCCGGCAGCAGCCACTGGCGGAAACTGACGCGCTGGCTTTGGGCCGGGTCGGAGGGGATGTCCTGGCCCTGGTCGATAATCTCCCAGCCCAGCGCTTTGAGCTGCTGCAGGAAGGGTTGTTCGACTTCGGTGTATTCAGACAAATGCAGCCTCGCCAGTTTTATGGGTTTTGTTTTGATAGGTATTGTTCTGATTCATCATGGCGATTTTATCGACTGCAAAAAATTCACCAGCTCATGGATGCGCGTGCTCGGGTTGTCGGTCCCGCTGGCCTGCGCCTCGCGTAGCGATATGGATCACGCCTCGCCGCACGCCGCTGCAACCCTTTCGCGCTTTTTGCCTTGCGTTTGTGAAACAGGTTATCCGTACCCATCAGCCAATCTGCTTGAGTGCCCGAATAAACGGCAAGGCGCCATAGCGACCCGAAAGATAGGCCGCTTCCAGATTTTCACGCCCCTTGCGTGGGCTGAAATCCGTTAACGGATACAGCACCGTGGCCTGAGACTTGTCCTTTTCACAAAACCAAATCTGATCACGCCGGAAGACCGCCTGGTTCAGGATCGATGTTTCATGTGTGGTAAAGACGAGCTGAGCATTGTTGGGATTGGTTTCCGGGTTATGAAACAACTGCACCAAAAACTCCACCAGGCGCGGATGCAGATTATCGTGCAGCTCGTCGATAAACAGCACATAGCCGTTAGCCAATGAATCAATCCACGGGCCAGCGAAGGCAAACAGCTTTTGAGTGCCGTCGGATTCGTCGCCAAAATCAAAAGTAACAGGGCTGCCCTCATCATTTTTATGAACGGTTTTAATGTCGAGAATCTTTTTGTCTCGCATGTCGCCAGCAATGGCTTCGCGCACCGGCTCCGGCATATCGGCCGGCAACACATCGGGATCAAATGGTCTGGACTCAACCTGAATATCATCGATATGCAAATCAGCGGCGCGCAGAAAATCCATAATCTTCGCCTTGTCACTGCTTTCGCACAATGATGCGCTAAACTCAGGCCCCCACCCCCCCACATTGGCCAGTCGCAGCGTATTTTTAAACCAGTCAAACACTGGTTGCAACTGCTCGCTGTTGAGCTGTACCGCCGTCGATAAAAACAGCGCATTATCGCGAGTGGATTTTTGCCAGAGTTGTTTCTCGCCCGTCAGATTATTGCCCAGCTCCCAGTCGTAGCGCTGATCGTTTGGATTCCAGGCGCGACCGAGCCAGCGTTGTGGCCGACCCTTGGGGTATGCCAGCAGCCACTCCTCATGGATGCGCTCGGCCGTGGCCGCAAAGCCATACTGATAGCGCACCCCCTCCACCAGAAAGGTGACTTCAAATTCGCTGGGTTGCTGGCGCGTCTCCGGGTTCAGCCGAAACGGGGTCACGGGCAGCTTATCGCCCCGCTGCAGGTTGATGGCCGATTCCAGCACCACTCGCCTCATGGTTTGCAGTGCCAGCAACAGATTGGACTTGCCGCTGGCATTGGGGCCATAAATGGCTGCCGAACGCAGCAGCGCGATGTTGCTGGCCGCAGTGGCAATAAAGGTGTTGCTGGCCGCCCTCTCGTCACCCTTACCTTTCGCCAGGGTAAAGGTTTGCATCTCACGGAAGGACCGGAAATTGGCCACACTCAGCTCAATGAGCATAAAAACCTCTCGCGGCAAAAATGGCAATAAACGTCAGAATTTAGCAAAAGAATTATCTTTAAGCAATTTATTGTTTAATTTTTGGCTAAATTAGTCATAATTGGCGCACAAATAACATGCTGCCGCCATGATTACTCTAAAAAGGATTGTTCGACTTCGGTGTATTCGCTCATTATCGCTTCCCTTCACCCGAAGCCTGCAGGCAGCGTTCGCCAAGCAGGGTCAGCCGGTAGCGCTGCTTGCTGCTGCGGGGTTTGTCCGGCAGAGTCATTTCGATCAGGCCTGCTTCCAGTGCCGGCATCAGATACAGGCTGCTGAAGTTCACCCGGTCGCGTAATGCCATAGCCATCATCAGATCGCTTCGGCTCATCTCGCCCGCTAGCACCTGCAACAAGGGCATAACTTGCTGGGTGACTTGCTGGGTAACTTGCTGGGTAACTTCGGGGGTGACTTGTTCGGTCACCGGCATCTCCGCCAACGGATGCACCGGCAGCCTCACCACACAGGTCAGGCGGTCGTCGTCGGTTTCGAACTGCGGGGCGGGCGAGCCGTTGGCGGCCATGGCCTTGAGGATTTTGGGCACGCCGGTGGAGCGGCCTTCGGTCAGCTCCAGTTCCTTGAGAAACTCGCCGATGCGGCGGTTACGGTAGCGGCGGCTCACCGCCTGGCCAGCGGCGAAATCGGCCAGCCGGATGGAGCGGTCCGGGCCGGGCACGCTCAACACCACCAGCTCGTCACGGCTGATGCGCACTTCAATCGGTTCACGCTCTTCGTAGGCACGGTGATACACGGCATTGACCAGCGCCTCCTCAATGGCGGCGTAGGGAAAATTCCACACCCGCGTGGCCTCGGCCCGGTCGGGGTGCTTGATCACCGTTTCGTGCAGGTAGTTGCGCTGGATATAGCCCAGCGCCTCGCGGGTCATGCGGGCCAGCGGGCCGCTGAAGATCTTCTCGTCAAAGCGGTCGCCACCGGCGCCTTCGGGAAACCACACCACCTCGATGCGGGTGTAGGGGAAGAAGCGCTCCGGCGTTTCGTTGAAAAACAGCAGGCCGATATTTTTCGGCCAGGGCGACTCCGCCGGGCCGCCGGCCACATTCATCTGCCGCCCCAATGCTTCGACGGAAAGGTTCCCGGCGTCTTCGGCCAGCGCACTACCCACTTCGCGCAGATACTCCAGCATCAAGGGTTTGGATAAATCCGCCACGCTTGCCTGCTGGGCGTAGCGATCATCAAAGGGCACCGAGGCCGTCAGACTCAACAGCTCCCGCTCGGTGTCGCCTTTGGCCTCCACAGTGCTGCTGTAGCGGCGAATGTAGTAACACCAGGTTTTGTGTTTTGCCGTAACCGATGCCGGTGCCTTGTAGGGGCGGTTCATGCCGCCGGGCGCCTGCAACACCATCAGGGCGCGCCCCGCTACGCGTTCAATGCTCAGCGCGGGGAAATAGGGCGGCTGAATCAACTGGCAGGTGGCCAGCAGTTCCTGTTGAATCTTGTCGAGCTGCTCTTCCGCCAGGCCCACAGGCGGAAACTGTGGCTGGCCGTTGGCATCGCAATCCTGCCCGATCACCACATAGCCGCCGCCCAGATTTTCAAAATCGTTGGCAAAGGCGCACAGGGTGCGGATGATGGCATCGGGATTCCAGCCCGCCTTGTATTCGATGCGCTCGCCCTCGACCCGGCGCTGGTGCAGCAGGTCATCGAGGTTGATGGGCAAGTGGTCAGCCATGGGCAGGCTCCGGGTCGGGGGTGACGGAGACTTTGCCGGTGAGCAGGTCGTGCATCAGGCCGGATTTTTGTTTAAGAGTCTTATCAAGTTCATGCTCAAGCGAGCTCAGCTTTCTATCAATCGTCTCGTAGCAGCGGGACACTTGGTCGCGCTCTAATTTTTCTGGCCATGGAATCAGAAGTGGCCTCAGATCTTCCAAGTTTATATTTTTCTGCGCACTCTGAGGAGCTCTTGCATAAAGCCAGTCTTTCCTACGATTTATGCAGCGTTCAATGAATCGCGTATCTTCAGGGTTGTTCGGAATTACGCCGACCAAACTATCGGGGGCACACATTGGGATAGCAATAATGCATGTATCCGCAATATTGGCGGCTATAGTTACCATGATAGTCCCTTGCGGAAACAACTTGCTAACCGTCAGACCCTTATCATTAAGAGTTTGCCCATATTTACTTAATGACCGGCCCAGATGAGCAGTGACATCACCTGTCTGAATAAATGGATAGTCTCCATTATAGTATTGCGGGTCATTTCTGGGTCTGGCTGTGAATTTACCGCGATCAACCTCGGAAACATCTGCAAGTTTCAAGCATTCCCACTCCTTCGGAATCCAACCGATAGGGGTTTGCTGGTAGCGGTGCGGGGCCTGTTCGCGGGGTGGGCGCAGTTGGCCGTTGGGGCCGATGCCGCGGGTAAAGAGGTCGTGCATCAGGCCGGCCTTGATCTGCTGATATTTGTCGATCAGGGCCTCGGTCTGTTCGATGGCCCGGTCGATGGTTTGCAGAATGCGGGCGATTTTTTGTTGTGCTCGCTTACTTGGGGCAAAAACCCGAAAACGAAAAAAGAAATCTGAAAGAACTCGCTGCTGCCCTGCTGAGCCTGACATAAATGTCTCAGCTTTCATCCGGGTCATAGTCCACTGCATTAACTGATATATGTATTCAGAATCATGGTCCGGCCTGGCTCGAAGTACGTGAAATTCTGTGCTTCCACATCCACATCCTGACGGCAAATTTGTTACTCGTGCGCCCTTGCCGTTCTCCATGCACGGCGTGATCTTCGCGAATAGAACATCTTCATTCTGAAAACGAGTAAAGCCAGATTTGACTTCAGAAAAAATAGCCTCCTGAATTTCATAAACACCGCCCTTTTCACGCACTGAACTCATTGGAATAAATCCAACAACTGAGTTGTCTGCTGGAGTTTTCTGTAGCGGTGGGTTTATTTCTGCCAGTTCGCAAAGAAGCATTTCACTCATACCCCAGCTCCACCAAAAACGCCTGCAACTGCCGCGCCGCCTGGTCGCGTTCGGCTTCGATCTGGCGGGCGGTGACGGCGTATTTGCTCCAGAGGTTTTCCACCGCCTGGATGCAGGTGCGCTGTTCTGCGCGCAGGTAGCTGCGGTAGATATTGAGCAACTGCTGTTGCAGGCGCTCGATGATGATGCCGCGCGCTTCCTCCACGCTGATTTTTTCGCGGGCGCTGGCAGCCAGTTGGTCGCGTCTCTGTTCGATGGTCTTGATGGTTTTTTTCAGGGTTTTGGCTTCCTCCTCCAGCGCCTTGTGGCGCGCCAGTTGCACTTCCAGTTGCTCGGCTTGCCGCTGCCATGTGGCGGCATCACCCAGATTCGGGTCGCGCTTGCACAGTTTGGCTTGGCCCTTGGCGTCTTTCAGACGCGCCTTGAGGTCCTTGACTTGTTCGGAAGTCATTACCCCAGTGTCATCGCTGTCTTCAAAATCTTCGTCATCGGCGGCAGCAAACAGCGCTTGCAGTTCGGCCAGCCGGGCCTGGGCCTGTTCCTGTGCGGCCAGCACTTCCGGGAATTGGCTTTGCAGCAGCTCGTCGTCTGGAATCAGCTCCGGCCCCCAACCGCTGGCGGCAATGGATTTGAAATCGGCCTTGAGGCTGTCGATATAGGTGGCAAAGGCACCGCGCACCTGAAAGGCGGTCAGCAGGCCGTTGCCGGCCAGGGCTGCTTCGATGCTTTTCAGCAACTGGCTGCGCATCACATAGACATTGTTGGGCCGCGCTTGCGGGTTGGCCGCCTCCGGGGCCAGCGCTTCGACCACCGGCAGGGCTTGTTGCCACCAGCTTTGCAGCGTGTCCATCACTTGCTGGTGGGCGGCCAGCACGCCGGGGTGGGCGTTGATCAGGGCGGCGAGGTCGCGCTTGTCCGTGAGGGTTGGGGCGAAATCCAGGTAGTTGGTGTCTGGATTCCCGCCTTCGCGGGAATGACGGGGATGGAACAAGGCGTCTTGCAGGCCGCTGTATTTGTGCCAGTAGCGGCTGAGACTGGCAATTTCCGCCCGTGGCACACCGCCGTGCAGGTGGGCGCGCACGTCGTGGGGCTCGGGTGGCGGGGCGTTGTCCACATAGCGGCGGATGTTGCAGTTGTAGTCTTCGCTGCGCAGTTCGCCGATCGGCACCGGGCGCGCATAGGCCGGGATCTCCTGGCCCTGGCGGTAGGCGTAGATGATCTTGTCGAGGTCTTCCGGGCGCAGGTGGTTCTGCGCCTTGCCTTCACGGTATTCGCGATCGGCGTTGATAAACAATACCGAGTTGCGTTGGCTTGCACCGGCCTTGTTCAGTACCAGAATGCAGGCAGGAATGCCGGTGCCGTAGAACAGGTTGCCGGGCAGGCCGATGACCGCCTCCAGATAACCCTGCTCGATA
>NZ_JBEUDO010000073.1:0-9945 GCF_050584665.1 Nitrosomonas sp. ANs5 | reverse complement strand
ATTTGAGGCCAAGCCGCTCTCGTATCATTCATCGTTCAATGACAAAAATGCGGGGATTGAAACCGCCTATCAAACAGGTAACTATACAGTGGAAGTCGTAGCGGATGAATTCGGGCTGGATTATACGACTGTCAGTCGAATTGCAAAAAAACCGGGATGTGATGTTTTATCAAAAGACTTGACCCCTATATATTTCTGGACTGAAACCAAAAAACCATAGCTGTACTTTCGCTTTTCTCCCATAAGCCTGCGAACAATTCTCGGCCTGATATGCTATTCTGGTACGCAAACGCACCCTGCGCACAGCGGTGACTGCCACTGAATACACTGGGGGTACACTTCATGCACCGCACTGAACCGAAAATAGCTCAGAGGCACATGAAAACAATGCATAATTTAGCAAGATTTTTTGGAGCCATTCTAGGCCTGATCGGCATGACAGCCTGCTCTGTTTTTGGTGAATCAGGTGTCGAAAAAGCACCCTACACTATCGTGTTGCAGGACGAAGCAATTGAAATTCGGGAATATTCTCCACGTGTCCTTGTCAGCACCATCAGCAGCGGGGATTTCGATGACGCCACCAGCACCTCGTTTCGCCGCTTGTTCAATTATATCTCCGGCGAAAATATTGCGCGTCAGGCAGTCGAGATGACAGCCCCTGTATTGATTGAAGAAAGCGGGCAGAAAATAGACATGACCGCGCCGGTCCTGATCGCCGAAGCGGCGGAAGGCTGGAAAATGTCCTTTCACCTGCCCTCGGCATTCACATTCGAAACCGCACCGGCGCCCACCAATCAGCAGGTCTTCCTGGAGAAAATCGAGCCGCAGACAATAGCGGCATTGAGATTTTCCGGCCTGATGAGAAGAAAAAAAGTCGAGGCCATGCGTGAAGAACTGATCAAATGGCTGGATGAAAAAAGCTATGTCTACGACGCCGAGGCATACAAAGTCGCCGGCTACAACCCACCCTGGACGATCCCGTTCTTGCGCAGAAACGAGATCCTGATTCCGGTCAAAGCGGTCAAAGAATAAGCCCTGCGCAGGATACACCGGCATCAGGCGGCGCATTCAAGGCAAAGGAAGCACCTGGCCGGTACATCCCGGGCTCTTGATTCACTGCGGCCAACTCTTCTTCCTGCGCCCTACACCATCAAGCCCGTGCCATGTTTCCCCAACCATCCCTTTTGCCTCCGGTAATCCAGCATGGCCCTACCCACCTCATTCCAAAAGGCATTGCTATGATTCTGGTGATAAAAAAAGGTCGCTTCCCTTTCAAGCTTGTTTAAACAGCGGCAGCAAATGAACGATTGGTCCTCGTGGTTAGCTGAGGATAATGAACCGACGTCCCTTGAAATGTCGCGACGAAACGCCGAAAAAGGGCTGCCTTGTAGTACCGCGAGATTTGTTCAAAGCTTGGAAAAAATTGCAGGTAGAGTATTACAGTATCGTCCGATAGGCCGTCCTGAAAATAAAAAGGTAGTATCCCCTTTTCTTCGATATAGCCATAGACCTTCCCTGGTAGAGCTTCCGCCTGATGGTTTTCAATCAGGGATGCGAAAATCTGCCAAATTTATATGGTATTTTTTGAGTTTGGCATAAACAGCTCGCGATGTAATTCCCATATTCTCAGACACTCTTTTTATATTTCCGTGATGCTGTTTCAACGCGGTTTCAAGGAAGGATTGCTCTATTTTGGCAAGAGCATGTTCTTTTACGCCTTTCCATTCAACAACACTTTTGGTTTTAGCTGGAAGCTCTAAATCCAGCTCGGTCATTTCTTTGCCAGTGGCAAACAGAATACTGCGCTCAAGAATATTTTCCAATTCACGAACATTGCCTGGCCAATGGTAGGCGCGGATTTTGCGCATGACTTCACGGCTCACTGATTCAACCCCTCTGTTATAGCGCTTGTTCAATCGTTGAATAATCAATTGCACCAAGTAAGGCAGATCTTCCGGCCGCTCGGCCAAGGGAGGAATGTTTAAACGGACTACGTTGACGCGGTAGTAAAGGTCATTGCGAAATAAATCCTGTTTAACGAGACCTTCCAGATTTTGATTCGTTGCCGAAATGATCCTGACATCGACCGCCAATGTTTGTTTGCCGCCAACTCTTTCCAGCTCTCCTTCCTGGATAACACGAAGCAATCGAGTTTGTGCCGCTGGCGACAATGAGTCGATCTCATCCAAAAACAGAGTGCCGCCCTCGGCTCGCTCAAAGTAGCCCTGGTGTACTTCTATGGCTCCGGTAAAAGCGCCCTTTTCATGCCCAAACAAGGCACTTTCAATCAGACTTTCCGGAATTGCTCCGCAGTTAATAGCGATGAACGGTTTATGATAGCGTTCACTCATCGCATGTATGGCACGTGCTATCAGCTCCTTACCCACGCCTGTTTGCCCCTGGATTAGCACTGTTGCCACAGTAGGCGCAATAACCTCAATCGATTGCAGTATTTTCTGCATCATTGGTGATTTTGCTATGATTACCGGAGACTGATGCTTCTTCGAAGCTTGTCTGCTTTGTTTGTACCAAAGTCGTTGCATGTTTGTTTCAATTCGACACTGCAATTCATTGATATCATTAATCTCCTTAACCGGCGTTGTGTCGGTATATTCCATTCCGGCATGTCCTTTTGCTGCCTGCGGATTGGTATAAACACATACATCACATTGCCCATCCTGGCGGGCTATGCTTTTTTTAATTTCAACCTTGGCATAACCGAAGTTTCTAGCTGCTATTCCCCCGAATACGCTGGAGGTCATTCGGCATAATTCAGGAAAGTTGGTGACTTGCTCGCCGAAAGGACAACGGGAATTGGTAACCGTTATGCAGTCTGGATTACTGGAAACGAGTGAAAATTTACCGCCAATATTGTTTTTGATACCGAGTATGAGCTCGGTATAGCTTTCACTATCAAGCTGCTCACTTTTATGAGTATTCTCCCGGTACGTTTCTTCAAAAAAGCATCCAGCAGTTTTAGCGATATGTTCAATCAACTGCTCGCAATGCTTTTGCCCCTGTTGTTCACTGGCATGCATCAGCTCAAGAATAAAAGTTTGCAGAAAAAAAACCGGTGTTAACTCAGCAAGAGGATTTTTGTTCATAGATTATGGATGATTTGTGAAGTAAAGCTTCATAAATTGAAGCACAGCTACACAAATGTAGCAACAACTCATAAATAACTCATTGTAATTAATAATACAAATTGTTAATCCTCGGTGGCACGGTATTTGCTTGTAATTTTATTGCATCGAAAACAATCTGGTGTACGGGTTAACAGGCGCTAAAAAAGATTTTCGAGGCAGCCGAATGCAAGAACAGGCGAAAAAACGCATCTTATGCTTAATAAATGAGCATTCTGAACCCGTTTTTAACACCGTAACGGCAACGCAGATAATTCTTAACGGCCTGTGAAATATCCGTTATGAATCCCTTTAGGGTCTATCGCAAAAAGTAGATTACTTAAAGTGCGTTTAAAACTGCAACCTATTACCGAGGAGACTCAACATTGAAAACACTCAAAGATGAACTAAGCACACGTGTTGCCACATATGATCACTGGGCACAGCGCCGCCGCCATGGACCGGCTGGACATAACAACCTAAGATTATGGGTACTTGCCTGCATGGACGAACGCCTGCCAGTAGACGAAGCACTCGGCATTCATGTAGACACACCGGCCGGACATGGCGACGCACACTGTTTCCGCAACGCCGGCGGAATTGTCACCGATGATGCGATCCGTTCGGCGATGCTGACTTGTAATTTCTTTGGCACCAAGGAAATCGTCATCGTACAACATACGCAGTGCGGCATGCTGTCGGCGAATGCGGCCGATTTGGAAAAAGCTTTCCGCGACAAGGGAATCGACCCGGACAATATCGCACTGGACCCGACGCTGCCGGAGCAGAGGCTAGAGAAAGGCGCATTCGCTAAGTGGATCGGAATGATGGATGACGTGGACGAAACCTGTATGAAGACCATCGAAACATTCAAAAACCATCCTCTCATTCCCAAGGATGTGGCTATCAGCGGCTGGATCTGGGAGGTCGAGACGCGCCGGCTGAGAGCGCCAACCCGTGACCCCGAAAAACGGGCCAGAACCGATGTCACCTCCGCTCAATTTGGTGTCAATGAAAAACAACCGCCTCGCTGGAGCTAATTTAAGAATAAATCCGGAAACGTGTCCGCTTGGCATAAACAGGCGGTCACGTACCAGCATTTCCCAGAAATGCCCCCATACAAGAATAGGAATTCCAAATGCCAATTTATGATTACCAGTGCACACCATGCAAACTGCAATTCGAAGCACACCAGTCAATTAATTCACCCGCCCCGGATTGCCCCAAATGCGGCAGCATAGCAGAGAAAGTGATTCTTTCCGCCCCCGCGGTGCATGGCAACATGGCGCGCGGCCGGGATCTGGCCATGCGCTCGCTTCAGCCAAAACCCGATCAAGCACACGGTCATCCGCCGGGATGCGGCTGCGGGCATCACTAGGAGGCTGTCCGAGAATAGCGATCGTAGCGAGGGCGAGGCTGGTTGAGTTGGATTTTTCGATCATTTGAGGCGAATAGTCGTTCTATTTAACGAAAAGGATCGTAAAATCCGGCCAATCAGGCTCGTCCGCAGTAGATCAGTCTATTCTTCGACAGCCTCCTAGCGCCAATCCTTTGAACGGTGGCTTGATGTATCAGATCAAAATACATGGAGCCTATTTTGCTTCACCGCCGGGCGGCTTGTAAAAAACATGCTCGCCTATCTCTACCGTCTTGATGAATTCCGCGGACCAACTGGGTGTTACTTTCCGCTGGTGGAAATACAATGCACCACCGGTTCTATCTGTTAGTTGCCGGTTAATCGCTTTTCGGGCTATTTCCTTGGCGATTGCGTAGGATTCATCATCCTTCGCGTCAATCGAACGATCATCACACAACCATGAGAATTGGCAGGCCCCTTGCTCGCGGCCTTCCGCGACAACTTCACAGATCGTATTAGGAAAGCCCTCAAAGCCTAAACGGTTCATAATCACATTGGCGACGGCTTCCATTCCGGCAGCACCATCGCCTCTAGCTTCCCAGTAGATCGAACGTGAAAGACATGTAATCGCATCGTCCAAAGGACCTGCACCAACTGGATCAACCGCCTGCGCTTCGGGTTTCGTGATAATTTCTGATGAGGAAGGAAGCGTCGTACTGCTCCCGTTCGCAGCTTTCTGCTCCAGCACCGTCGCCTTGCTCTGGGTGGCTTCCGCCTTGCTTGCTTGATCAGCCGCGTTCGCCTGGCTCAAAACAAGAATGATTGCAAAGCAGATCGTAATCCATATCTGACACATGATTGAGCTCCTCCGTGATGCATAATATATAGGCGATACCCGATCCAATTTCGAAAGGTTAAAATATTTAACCGGCTGGTAGGCACGATAAGCAGCAGATATCGCATGCTCAATCTAACCCGCTGCTATCTATTGTAAATTTCTTAAAATTTCAGCCCCTACGCTAATATCAGTTGTCTCACAGGTGTGAGTCTGTCCCAGATTCCCGATAACAGGTACATTTATCTTGTTGCCGCATCCTCTGAAAAGAATATCAATCCTGGTCGATTTCTGTTGCAAAGGAACACTTTCGGTTACTGTCATCAGATTCTGGGAAAGCTCCGATACGATGCCATCCCCATCTTCGAAATCAACCAAGCCGGACAAAGTCGGTTGACCCGTTCCAATTATCGAAACATAGGAAACATTGGGGGGAAGGGGATGGGTGACTAAATCATTAAGATTGTTCAAAGCCGCACTATTTGGTTGTAAATCCTTGACTGCAACACTATTTGGGTCGATATCCATAGGCAGAAGATCACAAACACCAACATTACCGGAAATATCGAGAAAATCGAAATCAGCGTGGCATACCTCTGCCCAGAAACTTCCCAGATGAGGAGTGCCAATGGTAATGAGTTTTGCAACATCCTCTCGATACGGGATTGTCGTGACTGAATCGAGCATTCGCGCCAATCCTTGCAGGTATTCTCTGGCAACCAGGCCACCCGAACTATGACCAATCAGGAGAACCTTTGCTGCGCCAGGATTTTCATCTAAAACCGCTTGAATGATTGCTGCCAGTTCGCCTCCCTGAACATCAAAAGACAACCCCTGGCTATCAGAGAAATTTAATGCATAGAAATCACCCGCGCCACCCGTACACCCATTAAGCGGGCTTGAGTCTGGTGGGCAACTAATATTAACCGTACCTGTGGTCTGATCAATGGCCGGTATTCCACCATAAGTCCAGCCAGCATAACTTACTAGATAGTCCCTGTACGCTACCCAAGTGTCTGCAGATGAGGATACGCCATGAATGAAGATAACGGGGTACGGCCTTTCTCCGCACCCGGCTTCTTTCAATAAAGCGGATAATTCACCCATGTCTCTCAATGAGACATCGTTCGGTCCCAGGTAATATACATGGTTGTCGACGGAGGAAGCGCCCACATAAGCATTGGTGCCGGGGTAATAGCGATAAGTGTAGGGTGCAGAAAGTTGCACGCCTTGCACCGCGGGTGAAAACAGGCTGGGGTAGAAGGTTTGCGCCCAGTTGAACAGACACTCCAGACTGGATGTCGCCACGTTCCCGGCTTTCACCGAGGAGCCAATAGCCGCTGCTGTGTGGCAAAACACCACGAGTATTATCAATCCTAGCGCGCGCGTTAGCAAAGAGCCACTTTTGCGTTGTGGGATGTTCATAGTATTTTCCAAAAGTAAAGAAACAGGATAGGCAACGATAAGCGAAGAATCTTGCTCAATAGCTAGTACTCCGTACCGTCAATTAGCTTACAAATGAAATCGATGGATTCGCCTGCCAGGCTAGGCGCAAACCGCAGTCATAGCCGTAGCTATGGCGAGGATTTGCAACAACGCATGACAGGCGAAGGCGCGATTTCATGTAAGCGGTTTGGCGGAACGGAGTACTAGACTTCAAGACGATACCGATATCGCATCAAAATTTTATGCATAATATAATTGTGGGGCTGGCCGCAGTCGGTACGGCAGCACACATAAGGGACTGCTGCTTGCATATACCTGGATTTCTTGACTACGTCTCACTGAGGGGTTCAGGATAATTGTCGTTTGGCTTGCAGTTTATGCAAGCGATCCTGTAATGTTGCATCCAGCAGCGATGACCAGACTAGTACTCCGTTCCGTCAATTAGCTTACAAATGAAATCGATGGATTCGCCTGCCAGGCTAGGCGCAAACCGCAGTCATAGCCGTAGCTATAGCGAGGATTTGCAACAACGCATGACAGGCGAAGGCGCGATTTCATGTAAGCGGTTTGGCGGAACGGAGTACTAGCAATTTAATTCGATAACGATGGACACTTCTCAAATCAGGCTGGTCATTCACGGTGGCGCCGGTGCGATCAAGCGCCACAAATTGACTGCCGAGCGCGAGCAGGCTTATACACAGGCACTCACAGCCTCGCTGGCGGCTGGCTATGCGGTGCTTGCTGCAGGCGGTAGCAGCATTGACGCCGTAATGGCTGCGATTGTGGTGATGGAAGACTCCCCTGTGTTCAACGCCGGCAAGGGTTCGGTATTCAGCCACGCCGGCCACAATGAAATGGATGCGTCGATCATGGAAGGTGCGACTCGCATGGCCGGTGCAGTTGCGGGCATCAGGACGATTCGCAATCCGATCCGGGCCGCGCATGCGGTGATGACGAAAAGTGCGCATGTCCTGCTGATCGGCGAGGGCGCAGAAACCTTTGCCAGCGAGCAAGGTATCGAGATCGTCGATGCCTCCTATTTTCATACCCAGTCCCGCTGGAACCAGCTGCAAAAAGCGATGGCTGAAGAGCGTGTGCTGCTCGATCATGACGCTGATTCGGATACACCCGCTGACGAGGATGGCAAATACGGCACAGTTGGCGCTGTGGCGCTGGATTGCCATGGCAACCTCGCCGCAGGCACTTCAACCGGAGGGCTCACCAACAAACGCTTCGGGCGCGTAGGCGATTCGCCGATCATCGGCGCAGGCACTTACGCGGACAATCGCTCGGTCGCCGTCTCTGCGACCGGCACCGGAGAAATGTTCATCCGCGCTGTGGCAGCATTCAATACTGCGGCGCAGGTGCGGCTGCAGCACAAACCAATAGCCGAAGCAGCAGACAATACATTGGCGGAAATCGCCGCTATCGGTGGTGATGGCGGCCTGATCGTGCTGAATACCCAAGGCGACTATGCCATGCGATTCAATACCAGCGGCATGTACCGGGGCATGATCGGTCACGATGGGATTGCACATATCGGCATTTTTACGGGCGATGAAACACCCGTTTCCTTACCATGAACCTAGCAAGCTCATACCGGCATGACTGAAGCACGGCACTTGCGATTTATGCGGGAAGCCATCGACCTTGCAACCCAAGGCGTCAACAAAAACGATGGCGGGCCGTTTGGTTGCGTCATCGTCAAAAATGATGTGATTATCGGAAGAGGTAATAATCGGGTCATTGCCACCAACGACCCTACGGCTCACGCCGAAATCCTGGCGATTCGGGAAGCGTGCCAGCATCTGGGCACTTTCCAGCTCGAAGGTTGCACGCTCTACACCACTTGCGAGCCCTGCCCCATGTGCCTGGGAGCGATCTATTGGGCGCGCCCGGACAAAGTGTTCTACGCCTGTACCAGCAGCGATGCCGCACACATCGGTTTTGACGATCAATTTATTTATCGGGAAATCCTGGCGGACAAACCTCAGCGTAACCTCCCGATGGAACAGTTACTCCGCCCGGATGCACTGAAAGTATTCTCGGCATGGTCAGCGAAACCGGATAAAAAGTACTACTAGGAGGCTGTCCGGTGCGCATATCTGCCGCATGCTCACAGCCCCCTCCAAACTGGCTGCTGAAAAACGGCCAGCTGCCATTCCTGGCTTGTTTCTCAAAATCCGGTCAGGGCGATTTTGCCGATCATCCTGCCGCTGGCAACACGTTCGAATGCGGTTTGCAATGTTTCCACAGCAAGTTGGCCGCCCTCTTGCGTCAGAATCGAGTGCACGACACCCCCATCAACTGCCTGTGCCAGACGTTGCAAATAAACGCTTTGTTGCGACTGGTCCGGCATTTTAAACATCGCGCGCGTGAACATGAATTCCCAATGAAAACCCACGCTCTTGTTTTTGAAGCGATTCATGTCCAATGGCTGACGGTGACTCACCAGGGCGCAGATCCTGCCAAAAGGGCGAATGCACTCTGCCATGCCGTCAAGATAGGCATCGGTATCTGCAGCACACAGAATCCAGTCCACCTCCTGTTGTAGCTGAGCGCGCAATGGCTGGCGATGATCGATGACCTGATCAGCACCCAGCTGCCTGCACCAATCCTGGCTATCGGGCCGGGAAGCCGTCGCGCTCACCCATGCGCCTGCCTGCTTTGCCAGCTGGATCGCCATGGAACCGACGCCTCCCGCCCCGCCGACGATGAGCAAGTGTTTTCCACGATTGCCCGAGGCATCCAGGCTTAAGCCCAAGTGATCATATAGCGCTTCGGAAGCGGTCAGCCCGACCAAGGGCATGGCTGCAGCTGCCAGATCGGAAAGGCTGCGAGGCGCCTTGGCAACCAAGCGGCTATCCACCACCTGCCGCTCGGCAAAACTGCCTGTGCGCGTGACATCGCCCGCATAAAATACCCGCTCCCCCACTGCGAAACCCTCGACCCGGGCCCCCATGGCCAACACCTCGCCACAGGCATCGAAGCCGAGCACTTTCAATCCGGTCTGCTCCGCTTTCACACTCGCCTTGAGTTTGATATCTACAGGATTGACCGCCACCGCTTTGACCCGAACCAGCAAATCCCAGTCGTTCACGGCAGGTTCCGGCAATTCGGCCAATTCCAGAGTTTGTCGAGAATTGATACCCAGTACACGCATATAATGAAAATAAGTTATTTCA
>NZ_JBEUDO010000072.1:0-10727 GCF_050584665.1 Nitrosomonas sp. ANs5 | reverse complement strand
AAATGAAGTGGTATCGCAAAACTGGACAGGTTGTTAAGCTTTGTTATGGACACCATAGAGGATCATAATCATGAGCAAGAAACGCACACAATATTCCAGTGAATTCAAAGCAGAAGTTGCGCTAGCTGCGATACGGGGAGATGAAACTATTTGATGTGTCAACACTTTTCTGGACACAATGTTAAGCAGCTTTGTGCTGCAATTCGAAGTCTAGTGGCGAAAAGTAGCCATTGGCTGAATGCAGTCGCTCGCGGTTGTAAAAGACCTCAATATACTCAAACACGGCTTGTTTAGCTTCATCTCGAGTTTGATAGATCTGATGATGTATCAGCTCTGTTTTCAAGGTATGGAAGAAACTTTCCGACACCGCATTATCCCAGCAGCTACCTTTGCGACTCATGCTCTGCCGGATGCCATACTGTTTTAATAGCACCCGGTGGCTTTCTGATGCATATTGGCTACTGCGGTCGCTATGCCACAGCAAGCCCTTTGCAGGTTTTCGTTGCCAAATAGCCATCATCAATGCGTCATTTACCAGCTTTGTTCGCATATGTTCTGCCATTGACCAACCAACCACTTGCCGTGAATACAGATCAATCACTACAGCTAAATACAGCCAACCTTCCTGAGTATGAATGTAAGTGATGTCGCCCACATACACTTGGTTGGGCTGGTGCACGTTAAATTGCCGATCCAGCTGATTGGGTGCAATGGGCAAATCATGCCTGGAATTCGTGGTGGCTTTGAATTTCCGCTTCGTTTTACACGCCAATTCGGCTTCTCGCATCAATCGCCCTATTCGCCGGCGGCTGACGGTTCGGCCCCGGTTGACTATCGATTTCTGGATGCGCCTGGTACCATAGGTAGCATGACTCTTCCCGAACACGTCCCGGATAATTGTCGTTAGCTCAATATCATCCTTTTCCCTGGTGGTTTGGACACGATGCAGCCAAGCATAGTAAGCGCTTTGAGAAACTGTCATAAACCGGCACATCGAGTCGACTGAAAACTCCTTAACATGCTGTTTGATCCATGCGTACTTTACCGTTGCTCCTTGGCAAAGTACGCGGCTGCCTTTTTTAATAAATCACGCTCCTCGGTCAAGCGGGCATTCTCTTTCTTCAGGCGCTTTAACTCTTCATACAAATGATCGTCAGTACGCACCGCTTTATCCTGCCCTGACGGTCGACTGTATTTGTTGATCCAAGTATGCAGGGTGTTTTCATTAACCCAAGTTCGTGACTCCAACAAAAACTCACCCATTTTTTCAACAAGTTAAAATTTTCAACTGAAATCGGTTGGCACTACGGATTTTTTCCTGTCGATAATTGTTTTACGTTTGCCGATTGGATCGGGTTTGATATTCAGAGCCTGGTAGAGTTGCTGATGTAGCGCTTCAGGCCGAGTTGTGGTGCGCAGCAGGATAGTTGTATTCGAATCGGTTGGCAGCATCAGGGTGAGGCGCTGCTGGGTGGCCATGATGTTGCGAATACTCTCCCAACTGAGATGAATCTCTTTTTCCTTCAGTTGATAGCGCAGCGTGTGTACCAGATGATAGGCCAACAGGCTGATGAACAAATGCGCGTTGACGCGTTCTTTCTTTTGATGATAGACCGGGCGCAAGCCCAATTCCGTCTTCAGACTCCTGAAGGTGGCTTCGATTTCGGTCAGCATCAGATACGTTTCCCACAGCCTGGTCTCATTCCAGTCAGAGAGATTGGTGCGCAGGCAATAGAGGCCGCACTGCCGATCTTTTTGCGCGCTGTCGGGCGCATATTGCCAGTCGATGCGAATAGCGTGATGTTTCGCATCATCCGCAATCACCTCAATACGATAGTCCTGCGCGACCCGGGTGTTTTTCTCGCGCAATCGGCCAACGCGCTCCAGAACCTTATCGTAGCGTTTGATCGTTCCTTTCTTATTCAGCCCTGCCGAAAGCTGCATCAGGCCTGCTTCCATGCGCTGATGGAAGCGGTTGCGTATCCCTTGCTCTTTCTTTTCTTTCAACGCGGAATGGCAATAGAGACGGGTCTCCCCGCTTACCGGATCGATCTCGCGATAGACCGTCACCCGATTGCGCCCGGTCTCGCGCACCAGCAGGGCGTCTGCCTGCTCGCGCGGATCCTCCTGCTTGCGCTCCCGGCTGACCACCAGATAGTGATAACCCTGCTCGATCAGCCAGGCGATGTTATCTTCGCTGGCAAGTCCGGCATCCATGACGATCAGAGGCGGTGTAGCGGCCGATGGATGGTTGTGCTGCAGGCCCTCCAGCATCCGGGAAAGGGTTGCTGGTTCACTGGCATTGCCCGGAAAGACCTGGCTGCCCAGCGGGAATCCCTCCCCATCCAGCACCAAGCCCAGCGTTACCAGTTGACAGTCGCTGCGCTTTTCCTTCGAGCGGCCAAATTGCGCTTCCGGGTTGGTTGCACAACGGCCTTCGAAGTAGGTGTTGGTCAAATCGTAGAGGACAATGCTGCGGGATAAGTTGAACAGGGTCTGCTCACGTTGACCGAGAAATGCTTCCAGTTCTGCGCGGTGTTTGAACAGTTTGTCACTGACGGTATACAGGCGCGTCAGGCTGATTTGATTAAAATCGACCGCCAGCAGCTCAGAGAGTGCGCTTTGGTTTTGCAACCAGGCATGGGTATGCCGTTCACTGCCCGGCGACACCATTCGGCCGATCAAGCTACCCAGCACTGCCGCCACTTCAATGCCGTTGAACCCCAGGGCAGTCAGTTTCTGATCCAGCTGCAGTTGCCTGACCGCATGCAGACCGAGCGTTTCGGCGCCGATACTTCGGGCATGGCTGGCTTCAACCTGACTGATATCGATGCGCTGATAATCCGCTTCAATCGCTTCATCTGCGACCGGTTGGGATAACCGGGTGGCAATCAATGCGCTGTAGTGTTCGGCAGCTTGTTCCAATTCTTGCGCAAGGGATGGCTCCAATGCCGGTTCCCCGCCTGGCAGCTCGCGCTGGCTCAGGCGCATCCCTTGCAAATGGGCGGCGATCCGGTCAGTCAGGTACGGCCAGTGCGCAGGATCCACGGCAAAATCCTTGCCCAGATTGAGCAGCGTGCGCTGTTTGACCTGTTGGCCAATACGCACCGATTCAACAATACGGTAGGTGTAGTAGCCTTCTCCCTGATCAAGAGATTTGGTCTTGGTTCTGCGGATATACATGCCTGGAGCATGCAATAAAATCTTGGAAAAGTCAAGAGAAAAACATAAAAAATGGCACTACATCGCCCAGAGAAAATAACGACCATTGATTATAAAAGGATTATTTGATGATTCAGTGCGGAAATAGGGGATTTTGGGTGGTTTTGGGGGGAAAAGCTGCGAAGTTGGGCTAACAAAAACTTCCCCATATTTTCAGTAAGTTAAAAATTTTAACTGGAGTCGGTTGGCACTACGGATTTTTTCCTGTCAATAATTGTGATTCTTATGAATAAGGGTGCTTTATTTTTCTTATACCCAGCTGATTAGCCTTCGACCCGAAGTGGGCAAGTCACTGACCGCGGTAATGGAGCTAGCCAGAAGATATGGAAGCGGTCAATACTGGCTATCTGAATGTCAACAAATAGCGAGGAGGGCTAGCACATGCGGTATCGATTTATTCTTATGACGTTTGCACTTATGTGGTCCATGTCGTCGCATTCGCAATTTGGCTATTATAGTGGGAACAGTTGGCTAATTATTTGCGAAGACAAGAGTCTTTGTGAGCGTTATACACAAGGCGTCATCGAGGGCATTCTCATCGGATATGGTATGGGTTCGTTTCATTCATCGGGAGGCAAAATAACTCAAGCCAAACCATTCTGCCTTGGTAATTCACACACCACTGCGCAGCATGTAGCGGTTATCCGTAATTTCTATCGTGATTCTCCTGAGTACCTGTCCAGCGCGGCTATGGAAGGAATTCTCGTAGCAATGATGGCAGGGTTTCCGTGCAAGTAACGCTACAATCACAAAAGCCTTGCACTTGAATATTAATTATTAGGATATTTGCACTTAAAAACAACTGCTTGTACTTTCTGAGTAAGCTCTATATATCTCATTGGGCTATCCGCACTGAATGGGAGCATGTTGTTCCAGCAGCTAATTTTGGACGTGCAAGGCAATGCTGGCAAAATGGTGGCAGGAAGAATTGTAATAATACAGATCCCGTATTCAACGCAATGGAAGCGGATCTTCACAATCTGACTCCATCAATCGGGGAGGTCAATGCCGACCGCTCTAATTACAGGTTTGGTGTCCTGCCAAACAATCCTCGCCAACATGGTGCTTGTGATTTCAAGGTTGATTTCAAAGGACGTGTAGCCGAACCTCGGGATGAAATAAAAGGGCAAATCGCTCGTATCTACTTCTACATGCATGATCGATACGATTTGCCGATGTCCCGTCAACAACAGCAATTGTTAATGGCGTGGGATAAGCAATACCCGGTTTCTGTTTGGGAACGTGAGCGAGATCGGAGAATTGCCGCTCGGATGGGACACAATAATCCTTTTGTGTCAGGAGACCGAACCTGGACGCTTGATCATAAAAACTCAAAAGATGGCATTTATAGTGCAATACCAGTAAAACAAAGGGCTGAAGTTGGCGTCATACGTGGCAATCGAAACAGTAAGGTTTATCATCTGCCGCAAGGTTGCCCCAGCTATGACGCCATGTCACAGCAAAATATCGTTGAATTTAATACCGAAAGTGAAGCAATAACATCTGGTTATCGGAAAGCTGGGAATTGCAGGTAGCGTCGAAACTCAGCAACAGTAATGGAGTGCAGCGTAATGCCTAAAATATATAACGATGGGTAAGTTGTGGGTTGGCTGATAAAGAATGGATGGATCAATCGAGCTTCGCCATTACAAGTGAAACGTCCTGTGTGGAGTTGTATGCAGGGTGTTTTGTGGGCTGAGGATTAGAGATCATCGGCTACCCGATTAAGTGTTTTACTTTCCATGCCGAGGAAAGGAAATGGGAATGCGAAATTTCAACCGTGATATAGATTGATTATTGCTTTCTGATTTCCCTTGAGAGCCAAGCGCAAAGACGCCAGCTACCACTCCAATCCCTCCTTTAGTTTCTGCGCCTTCGCTTGCCGTGACTGCAACATCAAATTCCAATGTATGGACTAAATTCCCATTTTTGTCCCAACCCAGAGCTAAGTTTGACCCCCCCGTTTGGCTTTTAGTAAACAAGGTTTCAATTTCAGGAGCAACTTGAGCATCTTTTGAAGATATGCGCGACTGTGCATCGATGATGCCATCAGTAATTTCAATAATACTCTCAGAAACAAATTCTTTTAGATTCATGAGTCACCTAATTTCTCCGAGTTTGGCAGACACCTAACGAATAACGTTTACCCGCCGCCTTCCCCAAGTTTGTACTAGCCCTTTATAGGCTGCGGATAAACCTTGTTGAACTGAACTACCCCGAAAGCGGTGCTTATGGGGATTGTAGAGTTCTGGAGATGGGAGTCAATCCAAAAATGATTCCTTTGCAGCCAAGAAACAGCATCCTGGCTTGGTGGTATAGCTCAATCTCCCCCGGAATTTCTGCCTTGGTTGGCACAAAATGGAGGAGCATTCAGCCTGTATGTGCGAGCGCTTACCTGACTGCCCCAAACAGCCTGACACGGAAGGATCATTCAAAGCGAAACACCCTGTGAGGAACCGCATGTAGGTGAGTGTTAGAAACCCTCGGCTATCCGATTATGCTATATCTTCATTAAACTATTTTTTTACTAAGAAGTGGTATGCCGCAACAATTTCCGCATCCAGCTCCCTTTCCATGCCTTTGATTGTGAAATCACATACTTTCCCAATGGTGCTACCGATACCAAGTGATGATCCATTTTTCACGATATCACCTTTGACGTTAAACAGCGCCTTTCCTGTACCTTTGGACAATCCATCCTTGATTACTCCGTCCTTAACGTTACCCAGAGCCTTGCCTGTTCCTTTGGATGAACCATCTTTTATTACGCCATCTTTAAAATTTGCCATTGCATGATCTCCTTTCTTCTACCTTTTTTGCTTGTCTCCAAAGTGGTGACTGACTTTGGAAGCATAACGAACCGAGCGCTTTGGAGTGCTAAACCCCATTATCTCTGATACTTAAGAATGAATCACCAATTCTGGCTTTTCTGCGTCCCATACCTAGTGGCAGGTCAACCACAACGAAATTGTACGTTTCATCGGGTTCGGTAGAACTTGGTAAATCGAACCCTTCGACCACTTTGTTAGCAGAACGAAAATCTATCGCTTGATCATTCGAAATCGCAAGCGTCAGAGAATTGCCAGCATTACGTGCTGTAGCAAGAGTCTCAAGGAAGCTTCTTATAACGACCTTTTGGCTCACAAGTTCTCCTTTCTCACGAAGTATCTAACAAATAGCGTTTTTCCACCGCCTTTGCCAATCTTTCGCTAACACAATCGTTATATACGGCCGATAGGCGCTATTCTTTAGGCACATCCGGCAAATGCGAACTTGTTAGTCAGAAAAGCATATTGAAAGAAAGTGAATTAAAGGTTGAAATAGTCTCTGACTTTTAACGATGAGGTTTTTCAATATTTCGACCAGTTTGCTGTATCCATCCACATCTGTTGCCTTGCCATCCATCATGGAATCTGGGTAATAAAAGGATTTTCAAATGCCTATTTGCAACCTATGCCTTGGTAAAAGTGAATGATACTTATCTGATGGACTGGGAAAACTAGCGTGATAATTTCCAGTCACTTCCTGTATGAATGACAAAGGAGTATCAGTGAAAGATCAAGTAAATGACCTGCTCAAACAAGTCGCATTCACGATTGCCACTTTAAAAGAAGCTAGAAACCGGTTTTCGGATAGGCTTGCGCCAGAGTTCAGTATATTCGATTACTTACGAACCGACGAGATGGGTCTATCGCGTTGTATTGCCAGCTTGCTCGATCCAATAGGAAAACACGGGCAAAAGGAAGCATTTCTAGAGCTATTTCTGGAAAAAATAAATTGGCCAACTAATATGAAGATTAGCTCAATCGAGTTGGAGAAACAAGCTAATGGGCAAAGACGTATTGATATCTACTTGCGATTTGAAAATGGGAAGATTATCGGTATAGAGAACAAGCCCTGGGCGGGAGACCAAAAAAATCAATTGAGCGATTACGCCGCCTTTATCGAGAAAGAAGCAGGAGGTAACCAATGGCTCCTGATCTATTTGAATAATAACGATCCATCCAGCGATAGCGGTATAAAGGATAAGCAGAGAGCACTAGAAAATGAAGGGAAGTTTTTTCAACTCAGCTTCTCAGCCATCATTGAATGGCTAAACGAGTGTGCCTGTAAATCTAGAGCATTGGTCGTTCGACTGTTTATCGAAGAACTCGCTAATTTTATTCGCAGCAATGTCAATGGAGAACTGGATATGTCTGAAGAAAATGAAATAAAAAACATCGTGCTTTTCTCACCTGAAACTTTTACATCTGCCTTTCATATCTCATTAGCAATGACAAAAGTGAAAGAAACAATATTGGAAGAATTCCATAATGATCTAAAAGAAAAACTGGCAGACAAAGGCTTTGAGCTTATCTGGAAATGCCCAACGAAAGGTTTAAGGAACCTCGGCGGTTTCGGGGTGAAATTCGATGAAGAACAAAATCTATATTTATACTTTGAATTTCAATCTTCAGAATTAAATAATCTTATATGGGGCATAAAAAGTGAAAAAGAATTCAATAATAATGATGATGCTATCTGGGCTAGGGTCAATGAACTAATGAATGACAACTTTGGCCATGCTAAAAGGAGCCGTTGGTGGCCATGGTGGAGTTATATTGATAAAAAAGAATTCAGCCAGGCATATAGAAACTGGCACTCAAGTGAGGCGCCCTGGATTGCAATCAGAGAGAAAAAACTCGCTGAAGAAATCACCGAGCTCTCTGTTCGCGTTCACAATGTATTCAGTGGAAATCTGGCACTGATGTCTGTCAAGCGTCCAATGAACTGATTTCGCTGATAAAGTGCTGCCATAGCAATCACTACATGACATGAAAATTCTTCGGCATGCCGTTTTCAGCCAGCGGGGGGGGCGCGGTAAATTGCATGGCGAAGACGCTACCTTACTAAAGGTGAGCCTATCTACTATGTCGTGATCATAACCTGGAGAACTGCTGATATTATGCAGCCATGAGCTGAACGAAGCTCTGGGCGATAAGCAAATTGCAGCGCTTTCTTTGCTGACGGATTCAAAGCAGAAGCCATGCACGCCTTCCGGGCAGCACGGCGCAGGCTGGTGGCACGGATGATTTCTCAATCATTGTTTTATCAGCATAACGTGTTCCCCAGCCAGCTTGTTAATGGAAGCCTATAGGTGGCCTCCCATCGCCTTTCGCCGCGCATTCCGCCGCAAGTGCTGCGAGCAATTCGTCTGATGAATTGATGGGACGGAGATATTTTTGTCGCATGACAGTTGCAAAATCACCTGGCGTCAGTTGCTGCAAACGCTGCAACTTTTCCTGCTGTCGTAAACCAAGTTTAGACAGGCATAATTCTGTGCAGTAGCGGCTGAACAATGCCCATGCCTGTTTGGTTTTCATGAAATCAAACTTCACCTTGAGGTCAAAGCGACGCAGGGCGGCCGTATCAATTCCCTCGATAAAATTGGTGGAAGCAATAAAAACCCCGGGGAAAGACTCCATTTGTGTCAGCATTTCATTGACCATGCTGATTTCCCAGCTGTGCTGGGCTTGAGTGCGATCAAAAAGAAAACTATCAATTTCATCAATGATCAATAGCGCTCCTTCCTGCTCGGCCTGCCTGAAAGCACATGCAATGTTCTTCTCACTGCCACCGACCCATTTCGAAATCAGCTCTGAGGCTGGTTTAACCAATACTGAGCAGTCCATTTGTTCAGCCAGCCAATGGCCATAAGCCGTTTTGCCGGTGCCAGGCGGCCCATACAGGCATAGTCGCCCTGATCTTGCTTGAACAAGCCCTGCTGCAACCTTGGTTAGATCGGTATCGGCATGTATGAACAGTGGATCATAGATTCCCGAAACTTTGCGGGATGGATTGCTCCGAATAGTACTGTATCCTTGCGCTTTCAGGGTATTGTTAATCAGCAATTCAATGGCGCTGTTTGTATCGATTGCTTCTAAACCCTCATGAATGGGACGAATTACCGAAACAGCTCGTGACACAACCGCAGGTGCCAACTCTTCTGATTCAGCAAAACGGGCTACGCTCGCGGCGTCAAGCAGTTTGGAACCGCTATCCCGGATAATCTGTTCACGCTTCTTTTTTGGAGGAACAGGTATTTCCAGAACAAGATCAAAACGCCGTATGAAGGCTAAATCGATGTCCTGTGGGTTAGATATCCAAATCGTTGGCACCGGGTTTTCTTCAAGCATCCGATTTATCCATCCTTTCCGTACCTGGCCAGTACTTTTGTGACCAAAAAAACTACTTTTATCATTAAACACATCCTCAATTTCATCAAACAGCATGAGTGTTCTGCGTTTGGCAAAGAAACACTGTGCGACCCGGAAGGCACGAAGGCGTTGTTCGCCATCTACGGCGTCACCTTCTCCATCAGTGGAGGCGATTTCAAAGAGTTTACAACTCAATTCCTTTGCGATGACCTTGGCCAATTGGCTTTTACCCGTGCCTGGTGGCCCGTATAGGAAAATATTGACGCCCTTTCTCTCAGTCCTGAGAGCATACTCAAGATAGGGACGCAGGATAGCCAATGAGGTACCGATGTGTTCATAATCGGAGAATTCCAGCTGGGCTGGCGCGCTTTGAGTGACGACATCACGCAACAGCATAACTGGATCAGCTTCGGATACATATAATGCTTCCGCAAAGCTGTCTGACAACACATCCAGCTTACAGCTAAGGCTTGCTATGTTTCTGCTGCGTATTTCAACCAATCCTGATTTCATTAGAATGGATCGGACATTTAACGAATTCTTAATTTCCCGCTCGGGCAGGCCAAGCAAAATAGCCAGGACACGGTAAAGCCGCAAAGGTGAAAGGTCACCCAGCGTCTCGGTTACGTCGTAGAGTAGACTCTCATTCTTAACCATTACTGCGAATTCGAGAATACGGCAATCCGTCTCCGACAAGCCCAATAGTTCCGATAGGCGAATAACATTGTTGCCAAGACAAGGTGGCACTTTGGCGTCATGCCATTTACGTTCAACAGCCTGATACAAATTCCATAAATGCGCCAAAATTACTTTAGGCTGAGATTCGGATAAATCAATTGGCGTTTTATCGATAAAGCTCAGTGCCTTTGTTATGCCTTCATTGGATGAATAACCCAGTCTGCGAGTAACTTGCTGATAGCCGTCCAATGGAACGAGTGCACGGAGCATCCAGAGATAGATGATAGAAGGTATATCTGACGATAAATGGTGAATATGCATCAACTCTCCTATGTCTGCAAATCATTTTAAAAACACTCATGAAGCGCAGCACAGGATCAGCTAAACCAATTATTGTGCGAGTTATTCGATATTCCCAATCCTATTTGCGCTGCAGATCAACAGGCTTTGGTCTGTTCTAAAAGTGCAAATAATTTTCTTTTCGGAATCTTTGTTGCAATATTCGGGGTATTGAGCCTTTGTTTCACAACCTGAAACGATGGTGGGGCGTGAACAACTTGTGGCAGCAGAAACGCACTGTGCTGGAGCTGTGGATGCAGATTCGCTCGACGGCGTGGTCACTGGTTCAGT
>NZ_JBEUDO010000071.1:0-11479 GCF_050584665.1 Nitrosomonas sp. ANs5 | reverse complement strand
AGATATTTATCACTCGTTAGCCATCACAGCGCCACCATGGACGCATAAGCTTGCGCAACCGCTCTTCTTTGGCACGAACCTTCCTTTTGATAAGTTCTATCATCGACGGGCGCATATACGAAATATCACCAACTGCTGTGTAGATGGTGAACGGTGTTTTCAGTGTTCCCTCAACCTCGGTCTTGAAGCGAGTGAAATCAACTTGAAACTGCGCTAACTCTTCGATGTCTTCAGTGTCAACTGAGATGCCATCCTTTTTCCAAAATCTCCATGATGCGACCGTTGTTCTCGACGACGCGGACGACATATTGGTTTGAGAGCTGGATCGTAGTTTCGGCGTCGGCGCGTACAGATGCCCGAGTTTTCTCGTCTTGGCTCCAGTTCTTTTGTACGATCTCCCTGGTATAGGCATCGCTGAATGCGCCGCACAGGGCAAATAGCTTTTCGTTCTGCTGAGCGAAAAATGACAGTGGGCCGTAGAGAGACTGCAATTGTCCCTTCAAGTGGTCGATCTCGCGCTGTCTGCGGATACCAACGGATGAGTTAACCCAGTTGCCGACGGCGACAGCGAATCCGCCACCAAGAAAGCTCATGAGGTACTGGATGAACTGTTCAGGCGTCATAACGCAGGGCTCCTGATAGCTAACGTAATGTATACGACATTTTCTCTCATAATCTTGCGTATAATTAGGGTCAGAGTAATATTATGTTGGGCTATTTATGCACTCTTCATCTTTCTTCCGCCAGCCGACAGGTCGACCTGCCTTTTTGGCCGTTACCCGCCGACCCGTCAATTTTTCGATTTCCGCTTTAAATCGTTCATTGCCCAGCGCCAGCCCTTTGTTCAGCGTTTGTCGAATCTCTGTCAATAATTCTCCTTCGACTTGTTGCTTGAATAATTGCCGGTATCTGGCTTGCCGTTCGCTTTCTTCATTGCCTAGGAGGCTGTCCGAGAATAGACTGATCTACTGCGGTCGATTCTGGCTGGCGGGATTTTCCGATCCTTTTCGTTGAATAGAACGACTATTCGCCTCAAATGATCGAAAAATCCCACTCAACCAGTCTCGCCCTCGCTACGATCGCTATTCTCGGACAGCCTCCTAGCGCCCTATACAGTGCATGCGGCGTGCAGAATAGATGGATATGATTGGTCATGAACACCCATGCATGCATATCGACCTGATATTTCCTCGACGCCTCTTGTAACCAATGCGCATAGGCTGCGAATCTTGTTCGTCGGCAAAACAAACCTGACGATTATCGCCTCGCTGTATAACATGCTGAGGCACGCCAACCGGGCACACTCTCGATAATCTTGCCATTTATTGCCTGCGATTCTTCAAATTGATACCGCAGACTGCAGAGCATAGCAGATATTTATTTTACTCCGACCCCATTTATATTATAGTCCGGCAAGCAATGCATTGCCGGATCGGTTGCTCGCAGGCGGGACAGCAAGCCCGTGGCGGTCACGATACCGCGGCTACGGATGGGATAGCCCGAAACTTCAAGCGATCTCCCAACCCATGTATTACAAGTATTGAAGGCATGGAACGACCCTGTGGCACGATAAAAACGGCTGTTGCCGTATAAGCCAGGTCCGAGTGGTGCCATGCGCCGCCCCTCCGAATAGTCGAAACTTTCTGCAATAAAACCCAATAGACGTTGATAGTCTGCCCGAGGCAGGGTGAGCGCGACGATCGTCACATCATCCCAAAAAAAACGGTGCGGGGTTTCCGGAATCGAGACCACATGCAGCACCGCATCGGTTGGCCAGAACATCGCCCGAATGGCAAGGAGAATCGAGGTCTTCCGGGCCTGGTAGTACTTTGCATCGCCCCAGCCCACTTCAATGTAGTTCCCGGCGGTCCAGTCGCTGGACAGTCCCGGCACCACCGTCACTAAATCCTCGCGTTTGACCACGATGCCCGTATGCAGGCCATGGTTGATCACATAAACCAGCTCGCACGGTTGCCGCTCGGGTACAGGCATCATTTCCGCAGTTATCGCCTTGGCAGGGATGAGGAACGCCCATAACAGCCACACAACCCTCCCCCGCAGGATGCTCCGCCCAATCCGAGGACACCATGTCAGCAAGCTTTTGAACGCAATCGGAACAGGCGTCATGAGATTACAAACAAAACAGGTAAAAATGCCGATGAGATTTCATTGTGGCAGACTCCCCCAGATATTACGAAAAAACCGGCGTTGCCCTCAACTGGACGATATTTCGCAGCCATACGCCACCTGCGCTCAACAAGCCTTGCGCTCCATCAGATAGCACAAGCAATCCTGGCGGATAATTTTCGCATCGCATGTCAGCATGGCCGGCATCAGAAAACGTTTTGTCACCAATAAATTATCACGTCGCGCAAAATACTGTTCGGTCACATCCTGTCCATGGCCGTTCGTCGCCCTCAGACCCAGCGAAGCATGGCCATCGATCGAGCCAAACGAGGTGCCGGGCTTGAGTTCGCGAAAATTCATCTGATCCAGTGCGGGATCGAATTTGAGCACGCCCGGCCCGGGACCGAAGCCGAACGTGGTGTGCTCGCAAACTTTAACCGTGGCGACCGTATGGAACAAATCGATATCGTGTTTGGGAAACGGGCGGGCGGGAAAGGCCTGCAAATGCAGACAGGCTTCGAGAAATTGTAGCGCATGTTCAACGCTGCCGATGCTGCCCGGTTTACCGCACTCCAAGGCAACTGCGGGGCAGCGGGCGGAAAAGGCACTGGTTTGCGTTCCGAGCGGTTGCCGGAAATACACCACGGTGCGGCCGAACAACGTCGCGAGATAATAGTTCGCGTCCTCCAGTAAGGTAATGCAGGCATAATGCGGATTGGTGCCGGTATTGTTGTGAATATCGACACTGGCAAACAGCGAGCAGCCCTCCATTTCGCTCACCACGGCCCGCATCAACGCGCTTTCCGGCAGATCGGGCTTCGAGGTACCCGGCCATATCCGGTTATAGTCCGGCTGATGATCGAGACGGCGCAACCGCCAGCGTGCTGCCTCGACATTGCCGATGAATATCGTCAAACTGCGCGGCAACTTAACGGCCGCATATTTGGCAAGCAGTTTCCGGATAGCCAGCCAGCCGGTATCTTCATTGCCATGCAGCAAAGTGGAAACGAACAATCGGTCCTGACGCTCTCCTTCGATATGAATCAGCGTTGGGCCACCCAGCAGCTCAAACAGCGCATCACTGGATGCCGCTAACAGCGCTGGTGGCGCTGCATGCAAGATGCGTAATTCTGGATTCATATGTCCCATTCATGCACAGGTGCTCCGCTACGTTGATTCTCCAAATATTTGGCCGTCAGGTCGAAAAAATTATGGTCATGGCTATTCAAGTAGGCACGCTGCCAAGCGGCACCTGTTTGGCGTGATTTCACGCGCGCCTCGACGATGTTCAGATACCGCCGGCGGGAATCCCGATCGATACCGAGCATGGTTAAACCATAGTCCGCAATCGGCAACAGTTCATCCAGAATCAGACTGGCGGCGTTCACCATATGTTGTTCGCCCGGCCAGTCGAGTTTGGCTTCCAATCCATACTGGGCGGCACGGTAAAAGTTGGCCCGGGCTGCCGAAAACAGCAGATCGGTTTCCGGTGGCCGGATTTGCTCGGCCAGATAGTGCACCGCCCCGTAATAAAAAGCCGTGCTGGCAATCTGATCCAGGATACTGGGACCGGCCGCCATGACGCGTTGTTCAATCCGTACATGCGGCTGGCCCGCGTTGTCGAATCCGATCAACGGACGGCTCCAGCGCCAGATGGTGCCATTGTGCAACCGCAGATGATCAAAATGCGCCGGTGGGGTATCAAACTGTATCGGCAGCAGGGCTTCATACATTTTGAGGTTTTCCTCGAAGCATTCCCAAACGCTCGACTCCAGATAGCCGGAACCGAATGTCACGCGCTCGGTGGCTTGCTCGCCCAGATTGACCGCCTGTTCAAACAGAGGAATGCGCGTCTCTTCCCATAGCGTATGCTGAAAAAGAAAGGGGGAATTGGCCGTGGCCGCGACCAATGGCGCGCACAGCATGAGCGAGGCATTGTAGTAACGCACGGCTTTTTCCACGGGAATCTGCAAGTGCACCTGAAACGAGGTCGCGGCCGCTTCCAGCATGACATCCATTTGCGACAAAGCCAGCTGCTCTTCGCCGCTGATGTTGATCTGAATCGGCCGCCCACCACGCAGCTTGATCACCTCGGTATTGAGCGCGCTAAACCGATTCAGTGGAGAAATATTGGCCAGGCACAAGTCCTGCTCCCGCACGGTCGGCAAAATCCCAATCAGGATCAGGGCATTATCCAGATCATGCGCTTTTTTCATGCAGTAGCGCCAGGTTTGCTCCAGCTCGCTTTCCATCCGCAGCAGGGCATTGCCATGCAATGCCTGGGGCGTGCTGTTCAGCTCGACATTGAAGCGGGAAAGCTCGGGCACCACCAAGGGATGATCAAGATGCGCCAGAAAGGCTTCATTGTTCGGTGCGGGAAAAAGATTGCGGTCGATCAGCCAGGCTTCCAGCTCGCATCCGGCAACAAAGCCGCTGGATGAAAAACTGCCGGATGCCAGGGCGCTGCGCAACAATGCCGTCTCCTCTGCCAGCCGCTGGTCAAACAGCGCCCGTTCTTCTGCCCGAAAATGATCGGCTGCAATTTCCTGGCCCATGGCATTATCCAATCCGTAAATTCAAGTTCACACAAGGCGCAAACCGCCGACAGCAGTCAGCCAGCGGCAGGCATGCTATAGCGCAAGCATACCATGTTGACCCTATGGCAACCACTCTTCCCGGGCCTGCTGTCCAAAGTCGCTCTCCTGGCCCGGACGGGATCAATCACACAACGATCCCTATCATATATGGCATACTCCCTTCTTTGTCGATTCTCCGGAGAAGGTCCCTTTCGTGGCTAGTTATGAGTTTCTGATCGGTCTACGCTATACGCGCGCCAAACGCCGAAACCACTTTATTTCGTTCATCTCGCTGATATCCCTGCTGGGCATCACGCTCGGCATGACAGCCCTGATCACCGTCATGTCGGTCATGAACGGCTTTCACAAGGAAGTACGCGAACGCATTTTGGGCGTCGCCTCACATGCTCAGATCAGCAGCTTCCAGGACGGTCTGTATAACTGGCAGGCTATTGCAGAAACCGCCACCCAACACTCGCAAGTCATGGCAGCAGCGCCTTACATCGATGCGCAGGGCATGCTTTCGTACAACCAGGTGGTGCGCGGGACGATCGTGCGCGGCATTTTGCCGGAGAGCGAGCACAATGTGGCCGATTTTACTGACAGAATGGTGACAGGCGAACTCCAGCAACTGGCGGCGGGTGAATTCGGCATTGTGATCGGGCTTGAACTGGCCAGAACCCTGGGTGCTTATCCGGGCGACAAGATCGTGCTCATCTCGCCGCAGGGCCAAGTCACGCCAGCCGGGATACTGCCGCGCCTGAAGCAATTCACCGTCACTGGTATTTTCGAAGTCGGGCATTTCGAATATGACTCCGGCCTCGCGCTGATCCATCTGGCCGACGCCCAGAAACTTTATCGCATGGCGCCCAATCAGGTTTCCGGCGTCCGCTTGAAGCTGCACGACATGTTCCAGTCCACCCGGGTCATTCATGAGCTGGCCGAAACCCTCACGCCCGATCTGTACTTCACCGACTGGACCCAGCAACACGCCAACTACTTCCGCGCGATTCAGATCGAAAAACGCATGCTGTCGTTGATCCTCGCCCTGATCATTGCGGTGGCCGCCTTCAACATCGTCTCCACACTGGTGATGGCTGTGACCGACAAACAGGCGGATATCGCGATCCTGCGCACGCTGGGAGCAAGCCCGGGCAGTATCATGAAGATTTTCATTATCCAGGGCGCACTGCTCGGCATTTTCGGTACCCTGCTGGGTCTGCTTGGCGGTGTTCTGCTGGCCTACAATGTCGGTGAGGTTGTCGCCTTTATCGAGCATTTATTCAATGTCCAGTTTCTCTCCCAAGAAGTTTATTACATCAGCAAGATTCCTTCCGACCCCCATCTGGCAGATATCGTCACGGTCGCAGCAGTGTCGTTCGTACTGACATTGCTGGCGACGCTCTATCCGAGTTATCGCGCCTCCAAAGTCAACCCGGCCGAGGCATTGAGCTATGAATAAAACCATCATTGCCTGTCGTAATCTCTATAAAAGCTATTTTCAGGGAAAACTAGAAGTCCCGGTCCTGCATGGCATCGATCTTGAGCTGGGTGCGGGTGAAATGGTCGCCATCGTCGGCGCTTCCGGCTCCGGCAAAAGCACCCTGTTGCATTTACTGGGAGGACTAGATCAGCCTACCCAAGGCGAAGTATTGTTGCTGGGCAAGAATCTGGCAAGCGTCAGTGAAGCCGAACGCGGCCATCTGCGCAACCAGTCCCTCGGCTTTGTCTACCAGTTTCATCATCTGCTCCCGGAATTCAGCGCACAGGAAAATGTCGCCATGCCCCTGTTCATTCGCCGCGTGAAAAAGCCAGATGCCCTGGAACAGGCAGCGGAAATGCTGCAGCGGGTCGGCCTGGGCCACCGCCTCACGCATACGCCAGGCGAACTCTCCGGCGGCGAACGCCAGCGCGCGGCAGTTGCCCGTGCCCTGGTCACCCGCCCTGCCTGTGTGCTGGCCGACGAGCCAACCGGCAATCTCGACCGCCAGACCGCCGGGGGTGTATTCGACTTGATGCTGGAACTCAATCGCCAGGCCAACGCGGCAATGGTGATCGTCACCCACGATCCGGAACTCGCCGCCCGGGCAGACCGGGTCTTGCAACTGGTGGATGGCGTATTGCAGTAATCGCCGAAAAAAGTGGTCAAGGGCGTATTCGTGACGCTGACACCACTGGGAACCGAAAAACTTGAAGCCAGATTTTTTCCGGCAACCGCAATTTAGCATCGGCTGAATGCCTCCGGGTTGCATATATCCAGCAGAGAATTGCATGGAGGCATTCAAATCACTTGGATTCATTCAGCATTTCCCAAGCAATCGATCCGGTCCCCGGCGAGTAGCAATTCCTTGTAGAATGCATGCGTTAGCTTGCAATACCCAATCCGAGACCAGACAACATAAACGTCAGCCACGTCGACCATTCAAATGACGGTTAGTCCCGCAGCACAAAAAATCCTCCAGGAAGTCTTTGGCTATACCGCCTTTCGCGGCAAGCAGCAAGCGATCATCGAGCATGTGGCAACTGGCGGCGATGCGCTGGTCCTGATGCCGACAGGCGGCGGCAAGTCATTATGTTATCAGCTGCCCGCGTTGCTGCGGCCGGGCGTGGCAATCGTGATCTCCCCGCTGATCGCCTTGATGCAGGACCAGGTCGAAACACTCACCCAGCTCGGCGTGCAGGCCGAGTTTCTCAACTCCAGCCTGGACGCCAACGCCGCGCGGGCAGTCTCCAACCGCCTGCTGCAAGGCGAACTCAAACTGCTGTACGTGGCCCCCGAACGCTTGCTGACCAGCAGCTTCCTCAACCTGCTGGAACGTCTGCAGGCGCGGCATGGCCTCGCGCTGTTCGCGATCGACGAGGTACATTGCGTTTCGCAATGGGGGCATGATTTCCGACCCGAATATCGCAAGCTGACCGTACTGCACCAGCGCTTCCCGAGCGTGCCGCGCATCGCGCTGACCGCTACCGCCGATGCACCCACACGCGCGGAAATTGTCGAGCGCCTGGCGCTGGAAAACGCACAGCAATTCGTCGCCAGTTTCGATCGGCCCAACATCTGCTACCGCGTGGCGATCAAGCACAATCCACGCCAGCAATTGCAAACCTTCCTGGGAGCTGAACATGCCCATGACGCAGGCATCGTCTATTGCCTGTCACGCAAGAAAGTGGAGGAAACCGCGGCCTGGCTGCAAACACGCGGCTGGGACGCACTGCCCTACCATGCCGGGCTTGATGCCGCCACACGCCATCAGCATCAGCGCAGATTCCTGCGCGAAGAGGGCATCATCATGGTCGCCACCGTGGCCTTCGGGATGGGCATAGACAAACCCAATGTGCGCTTTGTCGCCCACCTCGATTTGCCCAAGAACCTGGAAAGCTATTATCAGGAAACCGGCCGCGCCGGCCGCGACGGCCTCCCGGCTACCGCCTGGATGGTCTATGGCTTGGGCGATGTGGTATCGCTGCGGCAGATGATGGATGCGGGCGATGCGCCGGAAGAACGCAAGCTGGTCGAACGGCAGAAACTCGATGCCTTGCTGGGTTTCTGCGAATCCACCACCTGCCGCCACCAGACGATTCTGCGCTATTTCGGCGAAACCCATCCCGGCGATTGCGGTCAATGCGACAACTGCCTCAACCCGGTTGAAACCTGGGATGCAACCGAAGCCGCCCGCATGGCGCTCTCCTGCGTCTACCGTTGCGGCCAACGCTTCGGCACCGGTCATTTGATCGATGTCCTGCTTGGCAAGCAGACCGCGCAAGTGGAGAAATTTCAACACCAGCACCTCAGTACATACGGCATCGGCAAGACATTGACCGCGCAACAATGGAGCAGCGTCTATCGGCAGCTGGTCGCGACCGGTGTATTGCAAGTGCAAATGGAAGTCTTCGGAAGACTGAGCTTGACCGAAGCCGCGCGCCCGATTCTACGCGGCGAGCAAAGGGTTTTTCTGCGGCACGACGCCCGACCCGCCAAACCTGTCACCAGCCGCCCCGAACGGGCAGCGCGATTGCGTGAAGCTTTTGCCAACGCCGAAGAGGATCCGTTATGGCAAGCGCTCAAGGCCAAGCGCACAGAACTCGCCCGCGAACAAGGCGTGCCCCCCTATGTCATTTTCCATGACAGCACCCTGCTGGAAATCCTCAACCAACGCCCCGCCAACCTTGACGCACTCGGCCACATCAGCGGTGTCGGTCAAGCGAAGCTGGCCCGTTACGGCGCGCAATTCTTACAAGTACTGAAGAATGCGGCATATGCGGGCGATTGACCGGAAAGGATCGCCAGGCCAAGCCCGTCCTGTTTCTGCAGCGACGCTACGCCCAGATGATGATCCAAATTCCCGCCATGAAAAGGATGCACGCGGCCAGTGTGTTCAGTACCCTGCCAGAATTGCCTGCACGCATCTGCCCAGCTTTGCTGGCAGCATAGGCATAGGCGAGCTTGACGCCCCCTATTGCCATCACGGTGATGGCAACAATCGCGGCAATGTCCATAGCCGAGAGGCTGGACAGATTCAGAAAAGCAGGCAAGAAACCCAGATAAAATAAAACTGCTTTCTGATCACCGAGCGTGATCAACAGCCCTGTCATGAAGCTCGACAACAGCGAAGAATCGCCGCTGGTCTGGCTCTGGCACCACTGTCTCCTTGTGCGCCAAGTCAGGACACCGAGCCAGATCAAATAGGCGCCGCCCAGATATCTGACTGCGACAAACGCTGGCCCCATCGCCTTAACAAGCAGCGCCAGCCCGAAAACAACAAACAGAATGAAAAAGATATCCCCCAGCACAATGCCGGCCACGGTGCATGCGCCATGCACAAAGCCGAAGCTGGCCGATTTGGCAGAAACCACCAGGACACTGACGCTCGGTACTGCAGCCAGCACCGACATGGCAACAAACAGGGCCAGAATGCTGTTGAATTCAAGGTTCAGTTCCATTCACCAGATGTTCATATTAAGGCAAGTATTCCAGGATAGCCGATTGGCTTCATATAACGCAGGCCGCAGGGATACCTTTATCGGTCTTGGCATTTGCGCTCAACTGCGGATAGGTTTTCGTGGACCGGTTGCTGCAATGCATGGTGATTCGGTGCAATCAATCGCATGTGCAGCAGCGGATATGCCCTTCCTTGCCTATCCTTTTCCGAACGCCCCTCCACGACGAACCCGCACGCTTCATAGAACTGCCGGGCTGCCGTATTTTGCTCGTTGACATCCACGGTCAGCGCCGGGTGCAGCGATTGGGCATATCGCACCATTTGTCGTCCAATCCCACGGCCATGGAATTCCGGTGCAAGAAACAAAGCCTCCATCTTGTTTCCAGACAATCCCATAAAACCCAGGTTGGACCCGGAAGCATCACATGCGACCCAGATCGCGGACTCGCTGGAAGATAGATAACCGCGCACATGCGGAATCATCGATTGAATATCGTTAGCCGATACGAAAACATGTGTCGCCTGAACGGATCTCAACCAGCAATCCAATAGCGTCTCATAATCGGTTGGCTGTGCTGCGCGGATGACTAAATCTGGATTACCCGACCCAAGCGGCAGGGGAGACAGCCCCGCTTTATCCAACCTATCCCCCTGTTGGTTCGCAAATTCCTTTTCCATCTTGAATCGCATGAACGTCACACCATGCCTGACGGGACGCTCCACTTCGAGCACACGATATCCGAAACGCTCGAAGAAAGGCCGCGCGACGGCGCTCGCTTCGACTCGAACCGCCGTCACTCCCTTTGACTGCGCATGCGCCTCAAGCATCGAGAGAATTGCTGATCCCAGCCCGCGCCGTGCATGATCCGGATGACAATACATATAAGCTATATGGTCCACAGGATGCAATTGACCGAAGGCGGCCGGGACACCGTCAATCACTGCACAGAGGGTAACCCCCTTCGCCAGCGTGCGCCGAAACGCCTCGGCGTCCTCCGGATACATCGCCCAAGCGTTTATTTGTTCTTCCGTGTACCCCTGACGCCCAAGCACAAGAGCTGCAGCGCGGTAAACTGCGATGAGCGCTTCGGTATCGGCCGTTATGTAGTTCCTGAACCTCATATCATCTGGCATTCGGATATATCCCCACGATCATCACTCGCGTGTTCATGGCGCCCTGACCCAGCGCGACGAAAGCATCATGACATCCAGCTAAAGTTGTTCTTTTGAAATGAGGAAATATATTACGCCAGAAAAGACATTAAGAATGATAATGTCAACGTTATAAGATCTGGGATTTGTACTTGAAAGAGCAGATGCAACGCTTGGAACGGTCAGTGCCACAAAATTAAAGAATCGCGCTCTACATAAGACCATCACTGTCCGTCCTGGAACAGTAACTCAGCTTCTTGTCCGTACCCATGCGCAACCTAGCGGACAGCAGATTATTGGCCCAAAGTCATATCAGCAGTTTTTACATAGTCGGAAAAGGTATGCTCTTGACTGCTCATCAAGCTGATTAAATTAATCAGATTACAGTCGCCTAATCCAGGGCTGGTAAAAGTTGCGCCAATTCCTGGGCAACCTTTGCCAGTCGGTTATTCGGAAAAGTGGAGAATAGAATGAATCTGGAAATGTTAGAAGAAACGCACAACCGTAATCCGGCTACCCGGGCGATTTGCGACCAGAGATAGAAATTGTGTTTGCCAATTTTGAGCTGACCATTCCAAATTTACATGCAAATGCAGAAATCCAAGTTTCATGGCGTTGTTTGTATTGCTTGGGCAAGAGGTAGGCATGATAAAAATTTTGATAGGCGTCGCACGCCCTAATTTT
>NZ_JBEUDO010000070.1:0-11994 GCF_050584665.1 Nitrosomonas sp. ANs5 | reverse complement strand
GGAAGCGATACGGCAAGCAGGCTGCAGTTCCTGGTGCTTGTATAGATGGCTTGAGTCGTACCCTGGAACGGAGGCTTTAATCAGTTGAGATAATCGGGTCCAGGGAACTGGTTTACCAACCTTAACAATACGAATACAGGCATGAATATTGGGCTACCCAGAGAGATCAAGGATAACGAATACCGGGTTGGACTGACGCCAGGCAGTGTGCATGCCCTGGTTGAACAGGGTCATCGGGTATGGGTGCAGTCTGGTGCCGGAACGGGGAGTTTTATCTCGGATGAAGACTATCGGTCGGCCGGGGCAGAGATCGTGCCGTGTGCCGAGGATGCCTGGGCTGCCCAGTTGGTCGTTAAGGTTAAGGAGCCAACCGAAGCGGAATATCGCTATTTACGAAAAGATTTATTGCTTTTTACTTATTTGCATCTGGCCTCGAATGAGACTTTGACAGAAAAACTGCTGGCCAGCGGCGCGAGTGCTATCGCTTACGAGACCGTACAGACTGCGGACGGCGCGTTACCATTGCTAAGACCTATGAGTGAGGTGGCGGGGCGTATGGCAGTCCAGGTGGGTGCGATGTATTTGCTCAAGACACAAGGAGGGCGCGGTGTTTTGATGAGCGGGGTGCCGGGCGTTGCGCCCGCTAATGTGGTGATACTGGGTGCGGGGACAGTCGGCTCGAATGCGGCCAGGGTGGCTGCCGGGATGGGGGCGTCGGTAACGGTTTTGGATATCAGTCATGATCGGTTAAGAATGCTGGATGACCATTTTTCCGGGCGGCTGCAGACCTTATTCAGTGATAGGCTGAATATCCAGGAGGTGGTGGGTCAGGCAGATTTGGTGATCGGGGCGGTGCTCATCCCAGGCGGCCGCTCGCCGTGGCTGATCAGCCGGGAAATGCTGCCACAAATGCGCAATGGTGCAGTCATTGTCGATGTTGCGGTTGATCAAGGTGGTTGCGTCGAAACAACGCGTGCGACGACGCATAGTGATCCCATCTTTGAACTGGACGGTGTGTTGCATTATGGGGTTGCCAATATGCCGGGTGCGGTGCCGCGTACGAGCACATTCGCGCTCAATAATCAGACAGCGGCCTATGTGCTGTCGCTTGCAAACGAAGGACTGGCTGCAATGCGGCATGACCGGGCATTATTGCGTGGTCTGAATATCTGTCGGGGTCATGTGACGCATCCCGCCGTGGCCCATGCTTTTGAATTGGCATGCGTGCCGCCGGAGGAGCTTATCGGCTGATGCCGTGAATGGGCCGGGCGGCGAGTGTGGCGGGTCGGAAATATCTATCCCCTCCGGTTCCGGATTTATCCAGTCTGTAATTAATGCCATGGCGTGATGGGGATCACTGAAATACTATTCTTGGGTGATCCTTCGATGATTCTGTCGCTGTAAGCAAGGTAGATCAGCACATTGCGCTTGGCATCGTAAAAGCGTACCACTTGCAATGTTTTGAACAGCAACGAGGTGCTCTTTTTGAACACTTCGTCCCCATCCACCTTACCGCTTTTTATTTTTTCCGATAATGTGATTGGGCCCGTCTGTCGGCAGGCGATAGAGGCATCTGATTTGTCCTCGGCCACGCCTACCGAACCGCTTATCCCGCCCGTTTTGGCCCGGCCCAGATAACAGGTTGCACCGGGAATATCTGGATCATCGAATGCTTCGACGACGATTTTGTCGTTTGCGCCCAATAACTTGAACTTGGTCGATACGCTCCCAATAGTCTCTGCCAACAGTGGTGGAGAAGATAAGCCAGTGGCCATCGCCCAAACCAGTAACCATGCGATACTGCTTGATAAATGCTTGCGATCAGATCTTTTCTGGTGGTGATGCATAGAAGTCCTCTTGTTTTGTTACTGAGAAAAAGGCAAGACAAAAATGCTTCTTCATTCTAGCATTAACCCGCAAGCAGGACGGACCGGTCTACTGGAAATCCGGGTTGCTATGCCGAATACGCGTTCCATACGATGAGCATATCGGAAGTTTCTGCGCCGGCATTCTGCATGATTCTGGGCATGTACAATAACATGTTGTTGTACAAAGAATAACTAACCATTATTATGGTTGCCAGGTCAAGTAACAGTGCTTTGCGTCAGTCTGGGCTATTCTTTGGGGGCGACGCTGGTCTTGGAGAAATGCAAGTTTCTGCCTGTTCGGGCGAAGGCACCCGGATCAGCAGAGACCCGGACTGAGCGAGTGATTTGGTTTTGATGATAGGAAATTCAGCATGAGCGGTGATACATACAGTCTCGATAAACAGCAGTTGATGCAGCGAACTTTTGATCAAATGGAGAGCGAAAGGCGGGAAACTGACTTTTCAGCTCGCCAGAAAATCGCGCTCACCTGCCGGATTCTGTTTGATAATGGGCATGATTCGGGATTGGCCGGGCAGATTACCGCCCGCGGAGATGCGCCGGGAACGTTTCTGACACAGCAGTTGGGATTGGGATTCGACGAAATCAGCGCGCATAATTTGCTGTTGGTCGATGAGGATTTGCAGGTATTGCAAGGAAGTGGCATGCCGAATCCTGCCAACCGTTTTCATGCCTGGGTGTATCGCGCGCGCCCTGATGTCAGTTGTATCATCCATACGCATGCGGTGCATACGGCAGCGCTCAGTATGCTGGAAGTGCCTCTCGAAATTTCGCATATGGATAATTGCGTGTTGTATGACGAAGTCGCTTTTCTGCCCAAATGGCCGGGCGTGCCGGTGGGCAACGAGGAGGGTGAGCTGATCGCGGGTGCGTTGGGCAGCAAGCGGGCATTGTTGCTCGCGCATCATGGGTTGCTGGTCGCGTGCACCAGTATCGAGGAATCATGCTTGTTGGCATTGGCATTCGAGCGGGCCGCCCGGATGCAGTTGCTGGCGAGTGCCGCTGGCACTATTCAACCGATCGAACCGGCATTGGGGCGTGAAGCGCACGACTGGATTCTGCGTGCGCAACGCAGCGCCAGCGCATTCGCCTACTACGCGAGGCGCTCGCTGAAACACCATCCAGACTGCCTGGTGGAATGATAGCACTGACTTCGCTTACTCAGCGATTTGCCATCTGGTTCGCGCTGGTGGCGTTATTGCCAATCGCGTTGGTGGGTTACGGCCTTTTGCATATTTTTGAAGGTGAAATCCACAGGTCGGCTATTCAGAAAGTGTCATCACTTGCCGACAAGAAAGTTGAACAAATCGATTTTTATCTGCGTGAACGTGTGCTGGATGCGAATGTGATCCAGGCGGCAGATACGACGCATCAGGCAATCCTCGAATTTAGCGAAGTGTTTGCGCGCGACGGGGTGGACTCCGAGAGCTACCACGCGCTCAATGCGCGTTACTATAATCATTTCGCCCGTTTTCTGGAAGGTGCGGGCTATTATGATCTGTTTCTGATTTCACTTGACGGTTGGCTGGTTTTTACCGTCAGTCATGAATCCGATTTTGCCACCAATCTATTTGATGGGCCCTACCGCGACACAGGCCTTGCCCATGTCTTCCGTCAGACCTTGGCGACACGCGCAAGCAGTCTCTCCGATTTCGAGCATTATGCGCCCTCTGATGGCGCGATAGCGGCTTTTATTGCCGTGCCCATTCTGATCGATGACGATTTGCAAGGCGTGTTGGCTTTGCAGATCTACAGCCAGCATGTATTCGATGTGCTGACCAATAATGTCGGACTTGGAGAGAGTGGGGAAACAATCGTGACCCGGTTGGAGAGCGAGCATTCCGCGCTGGTCATGGCGCCCTTGCGGGGAGATCCCGGTGCCGCCTTAGAGCGAAGCATCCCACTGGATGAACCGTTGTTTTCAGCAGCCGTTCAATATAGTCTGAGTGGCTTACCGGGCGGTGGCATAACGACCGATTACCGAGGCGAGCAAGTAGTGGCTGCATGGCGCTATTTGCCCCGAATGAACTGGGGAATGGTAGTGCAGATTGACGCGGAGGAGGCGTTTGCTTCCGTGCTGCAAATGCGCATTATGGGGCTGGTGGTGCTTGGGCTGACTTTTGTGGCTGCTATTTTGGGGGCGCTGCTATTTAATCGGCGCGTAGTGATGCCGCTCAAAAATCTGAATGAATGTGCGCAGGCGATCACCGCCGGTAATCTTCAGCAACATGTGCCTAGAGAGGGGTGGGATGAAATTGGGCAGTTGGCCAGCGCTTTCAATACGATGACAGACCGGTTGAATATTAGTTATCGGCATCTGGAAGCGCGCGTGGCCGAACGCACGGCCAGGTTGGAGCGGGTCAATGCTGAATTGGCCATCAAGGAAGAAGAAACGCGTTCTGTCGTTCAACATATGGTCGATTGCGTGGTAACGACTGATGAGCGTGGCGTGATGTTGTCAGTCAATCCGGTCATGGAGAAGCTGTTTGGCTACACCCCGGAAGAAGCAGTGGGACAGAATGTCGCGATCCTGGTGCCCGAGCCGGACCGGAGCCAACATGAGTTTTATATGCAACGCTATTGTGAAACCGGCCACGGTCAGGCGTACGTGGGCCGCCCCTATCTGCCGGGCGGGCATGGGGTTGGACTAGGGCGTGAAGTTGAGGGGGTGCATAAGAGTGGTGCGCTGATCCCAGTTTATCTTGCGGTCAGTGAGTATTTTGTGGGCAATAAGCGTCATTTCACGGGTGTGATGCGCGATATTCGCGAGCATGTCAAAATTCGTCAGGATCTGGAGCAGGCCCGGTTGGAGGCAGAGCAGGCCAATCAAGCGAAATCTGCTTTTCTTGCCGCCATGAGCCATGAAATTCGTACGCCGATGAATGGGGTGATCGGCATGATCGATGTTTTGAGCCAGACCAGTCTGAGCAGCTATCAGAAGGAAATGGCGGATCTGATTCGTGAATCGGCTTTTGCGCTGCTTGAAATCATTGAGGATATTCTCGATTTTTCCAAAATTGAAGCAGGCAAGCTGGAGATTGAGCAAGCGCCTATGTCTTTGGCAACAGTGGTGGAGCGCGCATGCGGAATGATGGAGCATTTGGCTGCCAGTAAAGGTATCGAGCTGACGCTGTTTGTCGATCCGGCATTGCCGGACAATGTGCTCGGCGATGCCTTGCGCCTCCGGCAAGTGCTGGTTAATTTGATCAATAACGCCATCAAGTTTTCAAGCGGCCTGCAGCGTCCCGGGCGGGTGGCAGTACAAGTCGTGCCAGTCGAATTGGGCGAGGATATTGCAACAGTGTCATTTCAGATTGCCGATAATGGCGTGGGGATGAATGATGCGATCATGGGGCGTTTGTTTACCCCCTTTTCTCAGGGAGATACCTCCACCACGCGCCGTTTTGGCGGAACCGGACTGGGCCTGACAATTTGCCGTCGAATAGTCGAGTTGCTGAAAGGTGAAATTTTTGTACGAAGCAAACCTGATGCAGGGTCTATCTTTACTGTTCAGATACCCTTCCGGGCTTTGCCGGGAGGGGCCGTTAATGTTGGCGGACAGGAGACCGATCTGTCGGGATTGTCGTGCCTGGTGCTGGGTCATGAAAAGGGGTTGGGCCGCGATTTGGCTGCCTACCTCCGCTATGCAGGCGCCAGGGTTGAGCTGGAGTCCAACTTGTCGCAAGCCCAGGCGCGAATCAAAGCCCTGCCTGCTGGCCAGTGGTTACTGGTTATTGATGCCGGTGAGGAAGAGCCCTGTATCGATGAATTGCGGGCGGCCTTTCGCACTCGATTCAATCTTGCTTTGCAAGACGAGCCGCATTTCGTGATCATTCGGCGTGGCCGGCGTCACCGCGGCCGTAAGGAAGGCAGAAAGATCGTGACACTCGATGGTAATATCCTTTATCGCGATGCTTTTTTACAGGCTGTGGCCGCTGCTGCGGGCCGGGCGGAGCTGGAGGATGATCAGGCCGTAGCTGCAGGCAGTGTCAGGGAGGTTGCGCCCCCTTCGCGAGAGGAAGCGCTGCGGCAAGGGAAATTAATACTGGTGGCCGAAGACAATGAGATTAACCAGAAGGTCATTCGCCAGCAGCTCGCTCTGCTCGGGTATGCGCTAGATGTTGCTTCCAATGGACGTGAAGCGTTGCGGCGCTGGCAGAGTGGTGAATATGCACTGATACTCACTGATTTGCATATGCCGGAAATGGACGGCTATCAGTTGACACAATCAATCCGTGCTGGCGATACTGACAAGCACCGAATTCCGATAATCGCATTGACAGCCAATGCGCTCAAAGGCGAAGCAGAGAGATGCCGCGTGCTGGGCATGAATGATTATCTGAGCAAGCCAGTGCAACTGGAGCAGCTTAAGGCAATGCTCGGCAAGTGGTTGCCTGAATCCGCTTCTGAGCCGGGGCGGCCAGCAGGCAAGCATGATATGCGGCCACAGGTGACGGATCAGAAAATCGCTCTCGATATTGCTGTGCTCAAAAAGTTGATCGGAGATGATCCAATTTTGATCCAAAAATTTTTACTGGATTTCCGTTTGGATGCCAGAAAAATTGCTGATCAATTACAGCTGTCCATAGGTGCTGGCCGATTCGATCAAATTAAGGCCGCTGCACACAAGCTTAAGTCATCCGCACGCGCAGTCGGAGCGCTGGCATTGGGCGAGTGGTGTGCACAGATCGAGGTCGCAGCGAAAAACTGTGAAGCGGAGAAATTGGCGGTATTGTTGCCGCAATTCGAAGCAGAATTGACTGATGTCGAGGCATATATCGGGAAGTGGGAAGTATATCCTGGTGAGCAGGATCTTCAAGAGGGGCCAAGATGAAAATTCATGAGTACCAGGCAAAAAAAATTTTAAGTGACTACGGTGTGCCTATTCCGGCAGGCGTGGCTTGCTTTAGTGTAGAGGAGGCGATTGTTGCGGCCAATCAATTGGGTGGAGACAAATGGGTGGTCAAGGCGCAAATCTATGCAGGTGGGCGCGGCAAAGCAGGCGGCATAAAACTGGCAAAGTCGATCGCAGAAGTCCGCCAGCATGCCGAAGCGATGCTGCATCGTCCACTGGTTACCCTCCAAACCGGTCCAGAAGGCAGGATGGTTCGACGGCTTTATGTCGAACAGGAGGTCAGCATCAGTCATGAATATTATGTGGCGCTGGTGGTAGACCGCGCTCAGCAGTGCATCAGTCTGATTGCCAGTGAAGCGGGAGGTATGGATATTGAGCAGGTCGCAGCGAGCACGCCAAACAAAATACACAAGATTTCGATTAATCCATTGACTGGACTTGAGGCACAGGATGCGAAGGCGATTGTGCGCCAGATCCATTTGCCTGAATCATGCTTTCCCGCAGCCATTTCCATGTTGAATGCGCTCTATCAGGCATTTGATGAGAATGATGTGTCATTGCTTGAGATAAATCCTTTGGTTCTGACGCCCGATGATCATCTGATGGCATTGGATGCCAAACTCAATTTTGATGATAACGCCCTTTTTCGCCATCCAGAGATCGCCGCTTTACGTGATCTGGAGGAAGAGGATCCGCTGGAAGTTGAAGCATCCAAACATGCGCTTTCCTATATTCCGCTGGATGGTGATATCGGTTGCTTGGTGAATGGTGCTGGACTGGCGATGGCAACCATGGACATTATCAAGTTGTATGGCGGGAGTCCCGCCAATTTTCTGGATGTGGGGGGCGGGGCGACGGCTGCCAATGTAACGGCCGCATTTAAAATTATGCTGCGCAATCCTCGTCTGAAAGCCATTCTGGTGAATATTTTTGGTGGCATCATGCGCTGCGATGTTATCGCCGAGGGAGTCGTGCAGGCTGCGCGTGAGGTAAGACTGGAAGTTCCATTGATCGTTCGTCTGGAGGGAACCAATGTCGAGTTGGGGAGAAAGATTTTGCAGGAATCCGGATTGTCCATCATTTCCGCTCGCAATATGGCAGATGCCGCCAGCAAGGCAGTTGATGCCGCCGCACGGTGTCAGTCTGAATCAGCTGTCAAGGGGGCATGATCGATGGCTATTTTGATTAATCGCGAGACACGCGTCATTACGCAGGGCATGACCGGTAAAACAGGACAATTCCATACCCGTCAATGTCGTGAATATGCCTATGGGAAGGATTGTTTTGTGGCTGGGGTTAATCCCAAAAAGGCAGGCGAGGACTTTGAAGGTATCCCGGTTTTTGCAACCGTCAGGGAAGCCAGGCAGAAAACGGGTGCGACCGTTTCTGTAATTTATGTACCACCTGCTCATGCCGCTGCCGCGATTGATGAAGCAGTCGAAGCAGAACTCGATTTGGTGATCTGTATTACAGAGGGCATTCCTGTGCGGGACATGCTGCGAACGCGTGCGCGCATGCGAGGAAAAAAGACCTTGCTGATTGGTCCAAATTGTCCAGGTATTATTACACCTGGCGAGCTGAAAATCGGTATCATGCCTGGTGCTATTCATCGGCCAGGCAGGATTGGTGTGGTTTCCCGGTCTGGCACATTAACTTATGAAGCCGTGGCGCAACTCAGCGAGCTGGGTTTGGGGCAATCGACCTGTATTGGGATCGGCGGTGATCCGATCAATGGTCTCAATCATTTGGATGTCATGAAATTGTTTAACGATGATAGCGAGACAGATGCCGTGCTGATGGTGGGCGAGATTGGTGGTACTGACGAGGAAGCGTGCGCCAGCTGGGTCAAAGCGCACATGAAAAAACCAGTCGTTGGGTTTATTGCCGGTGTGACAGCGCCCCCGGGCAAGCGTATGGGACATGCCGGAGCAATTATTGCCGGTGGCAAGGGGACGGCACAGGAAAAAATTGCTGTCATGGAAGCATGTGGGATTCGTGTCACGCGCAACCCGGCCGAAATGGGCAAGCTTTTAAAATCGGTATTGTGATCTTCATGATCGATCTATGAGGACTAAAATGTTGCGAGTTTTTGTTGTAGCTTTGGCGATAGGTTTGGCTGGTTGCGCCACGAGTAAGTATCCACCAGCTGAATCGGCTCAACCCATTCCTGGGCAGACGCCTCCTGATTCATTGAGCACGCCGAGGCCCTCTGGACCTTTGCCGCCCAGCACGCGGCCAGCCTACAATCTTACGGGTTATCCAAAGGCAACGCAGGAAGGTTATATAGATGGGTGTGAGACCGCAAAACGCACTTCTTATGCATACAAGGATGAAAATCGATATGTCAGCGATGGACAATATCGCATGGGTTGGGAGGATGGGTTCTCCATTTGTCGTGGGACACGATGACAGGATTTGATTTGATCAAATGATTCTTTTTACAACTTTACTCAGGGTCTGGTTGTTTGGACTGTTGATCGTTTTAATATTTCCAGCGAGTGCATCAAGTTTGCCGGAAGTTGTCAGGCAGGCGCTCACAAAAGCGCGCATTCCAGAAACAGCTGTCGGTGTTTATGTGCGTGAAGTGGGTGCAAGTGAACCGCTGTTCGCGATTAATGCCGATGTGGCCATGAATCCTGCCTCAGTTATGAAGCTCGTGACAACTTATGCGGGACTGGAATTGCTCGGGCCGGCATACACATGGAGAACCGAAGTTTATGCCAGCGGCGCGCTTGAGCAAGGCAGCAGACTCAAGGGCGATTTGATCATTAAGGGTTATGGCGATCCAAATTTAAATCTGGAAAATTTTTGGTTGCTCATGCGACAAATCCGGCAAACCGGATTGAAAGATATAACTGGCGATCTAATCCTGGATTATAGCCATTATAGTCTTCCTCCAGAAGATCCGGGCGCTTTTGATGGGCAGCCCTACAAGACCTATAATGTACTCCCGGAAGCGTTATTGGTGAATTACCGTACTTCGGCATTGCATTTGTTTCCTGATCCGCAGCAAGAGGGGGTGCGAGTTGTCGCTGACCCCGAGACGCCATTGCTGGATTTGCAGAACAACATAAAGCTTACCAAAAAAAAGTGTGGCTACTGGCGGAATACAGTTCGCGCCGATGTGCGTCGTCACGAGGCAGGAAATGGTCACGTCTCGGTATTGCTCAATGGTGATTACTCTGTTGATTGCGGCCAAAATACATACTATTTAAGTTTGCATGAGAGCGCCGCATATATTTATGACCTGTTCAGGGATTTATGGTCGCAACTAGGCGGTACGATCGAAGGTGGCGTGCGACGCGGTACAGTGCCAGAGTCGCTGTCCCCTCTCAAGGTTTATCATTCGCCCCCGCTTGCTGAAGTCATTCGTGGCATCAATAAATACAGTAATAATGTAGCCGCCAGGCAACTTTTTCTCTCCCTGGGTGAAACGCAGGCAAACGGGGGTAAGTTTGTTTCGCTAGACCTGGCTTATACTGCGATTCAGCAGTGGTTATTCGTCAAGCGCTTAAATTTTCCTGAGCTGATCATCGAAAATGGCTCTGGATTATCACGCAGAGCTCGAATCAGCGCACGTCATTTGGGCGATTTGCTGCAGGCAGCTTACCATAGCCCCGTCATGCCAGAATTAATGGCTTCGCTGGCAATCGTGGCCGTCGATGGTACTGCTAGGAAACGATTGAGGAATTCGGGGGTGGCGGCAAGAGCGCATATAAAAACCGGATCATTGAGAGATGTTTCTGCTGTCGCAGGTTATGTATTGGGGAAAAACAACCGGCGCTATGCTGTCGTTTTTATGGTCAATCATCCCGCTGCGGCAAATGCAAAGCCCGCTATCGATCGCTTGCTGGAGTGGTTGTATCAGAGTGCATGAGCTTGACAGAGACGTAGGTAATCCAAGCAGATAGAAATGCGTAGATGTCGTAATGTAATATTCATTATTGGTTGGCTAAGTGCATGCCTAATAGTTGCCGGCCCTGCCTGGGCGGCCCGCTTTGCCGGCGAAATCAAGGCTACTCAGGCGTGTCCGGCCTATTTCTCAAAAAATAAGCAGACCAATCCTGGCGACATTCGGCTTGAGCCGGGAAAAGCCTATGCCGTATTCGAAGCAAACCGAATTCAAAATCCATTATGGTATCGAATTAGAGTTCCAGCCGCGCAGCCGGCGGAGCGATGGGTCGAGGCAGCTTGCGGGGTTGTCAGGGAGAATCCGCCGCATCAAAGCGCTGTCAGCAAATGCAATGTGGCCGGCAAAGTGGACAGCTTTGTCCTGGCTTTGACCTGGCAGCCTGCCTTCTGTACGATCAATTCCCACAAAAAAGAATGTCAGACAATGGGTTCCGACAACAGGCGAGTAGCAGGGTTTACGCTGCATGGCCTATGGCCCAACAACAGTGCATGCGGGATCAATTATGGCTTTTGTGGCCAAATCAGTGCGCCAGCAAAGAATTTTTGCAGCTACCCGGCAATTTCACTCAATCATTTAATTCGCGAGTCGCTGAATGAAGTGATGCCCAGCGCAAAAGGGCAATCATGTCTCCAGCGGCATCAATGGCATAAACATGGGGTTTGCCAAACCACTTGGAGTGCGGACGAGTATTTTGAATTGTCAATAGGATTAACCCATTGGTTCAATCAGACAGGCATGGCGCGCTTAATGCGAAGTGTGCATGGGCAGGTCGTACGGACGGATGCGTTCTTGGATGAAGTGGCGGTGATACTGGGAAATGTCGCGCGCAGAAAAGTAGTGCTGATCTGCCAGCAAAATAAATTGCTAGAAATGCGATTAAATTTTGCGGCGGACCTGGCGGTAGAAAAAGATCCCGGGAAACTGGTGGCGCGTGCGCCGGATGCTAAGAAGAATACGAGCTGTGGTGAAGCATTTAGAGTGGTGGATATAACGCATCAATAAGGGATAGGCAAGCGAAATTGACATGCGGACCGCATCTCGGCAGTATGCTGCAACACAGAATGATCAATGCAATCAGAAGCTGGTTTTTGTTGAGACGCAGAGAACGTAATGCGCACGGGAGCAATGGGTTTCGTAATAAAAAAGGTCATGAATTGAATAAGTGTTGTTCGACGTTTTTCAGGGCGATTATGATGGCTTGCAGGAATAAATAGCAGGCAGTGAATAAAAGCCTTCTGTATGCTGTTGATTGTAATGAGAGTTATGAGAGGCTCTCATTAATGATTGCGAATTTTGGAAATTCTTTTCGAAAAAAAGTATTGACGCGCTTTCTAGGCTCT
>NZ_JBEUDO010000007.1:0-75786 GCF_050584665.1 Nitrosomonas sp. ANs5 | reverse complement strand
TAATTTTCCCCTTTTTTTGCATATTCCTTTTAAAGCATTATTTAATTTCCCGGTCAGGATGTAGACTGTAGCATTTCTGATTTCAGATTCAAACTCTTCGACATTGCTCGACAAAGTCTGCAGGATCAGCAGTTCATCATTTTTACTGGACATGTTTTTTGTCTTGCCGGCCAGAAATGACAACCATTGCCCGTCATACGACCTGCCGTTAAAGAAGAAAAGTGATTGCATTCAGCCATGAAAACTCTTGATATGGTAAATGTCCCGTTTAATGGAGGCAATCGGGACGGAAGCACTGAACAGACTGCAGCGATATTAGCCGATCCAGCATTGGCGCAACAGCTTGCACAACAATACCTATTACGGTTCGGTCGCGTCGTAACGCTACAATCAGAGCATACGCATAACAATCAGGTCGCCTGTGCAAGGTTGTTTATGCGTGTGCATGACGCCATGATGCAACAGATGCAGGCTTCGCCGAGCCAACCATTTCTCCTGATTGGCGGTGATCACAGCATTGCAATGGGCACTTGGAGTGGTGTGCTGGATGCAGCGCCTGATCCTGACCGGGTTGGGTTACTGTGGTTTGATGCACATATGGATGCCCATACCTTTCAAACTACGCCGTCCGGCAATTTGCATGGCATGCCGGTTGCGGCGTTGCTGGGAGCAGACGATCCTGAACTAGGTGCTTTTTACCCAGGACGTCACCACTTGAGTCCGGATAACTTGGTATTGGTCGGCGTAAGGAGCTATGAGGCAGAAGAACGCGAATTGCTCGATCGGATGGGTGTCGCATGGTATGGTGTCGATCAAATGAAGTATCCCGACGCCGCTCTGGCATGGATTCGGCCACTGTGGCACCGGTTGCGGACGCAATGTGACTGGATCGGTATCAGTATCGATATTGACGTGATTGATCCGGCTGATGCCCCAGGTGTGTCGACGCCCGTTGCCAATGGCCTCCCGGCCAATACCCTGTACCGGTTGCTGCATTGGCTAATGCAGCAACCCGAATGCATTGGTCTGGAAATCGATGAATATAGTCCTGCCAATGATGCAATGGGTAAGACTCGCCAAGTATTGCTGGATCTGATCGGTCATGCTTTCACCAAACCGTAGAGGTCTTTGGGATCCGCTAAATCTGGAATGATAGCCAGGACCGATTCGGGACGAATGTCACCATTTTCAGCCAGCTTATAGAGTAATGTCAGGATGGAATAATCTTCCAGGGCGAATCCAACCGAATCAAACAATGTAATTTCTTCTGGCGCTGCTCGGCCCTCTTTGATGCCGGCAACCAGCTCCCACAACTCGGCATGCACATTATCCGAATCCAGATTCTGAATTTCTCCTTCCACCAAGCTTTGTGGCAAATATTCGACCACGATCTTGCATTGCTGGAGAACTTCAGGGGAAAACTCGGTCTTGCCGGGACAATCACCGCCGAGACCCAAATAGCATTGGCCCGGGCTTAACATCGCAGTTTGAATCAAATCTGCTCGACATTTGGCTGCCGTAGCCGTGACGATGATATCAGCGCCACGAACCGCTGCAGCAATTGAATCAGCAGGAAAGACAGGAATACCGCTGGCTGCAAGATTTTCATGATACTTGCGCATGGCTTGGGGGTCGGTATCGTAATAGTGGACTTGGCAACCCTGGTATTGTGTGGATAACGCCCAGGTTACGAATTCCGCTTGCGCGCCAGTCCCAATTAGAGCGATCCGCCGGCTATCCTGGCGGGCCAGATATCTGGCTGCGAGTGCAGCAGTTGCAGCAGTCCGGACTGCGGTCAACAGAGTCATTTCGGAAATGAGCAAGGGGTATCCAGTATGGGCATCTGCCAATACGCCAAATGCAAGCACATTGAGTTTGCCCAGTGCCGGATTATTGGGATGGCCATTGACATATTTGAACGCATAGTAGTCCTGATCGGCACAGGGCATCAATTCGATCACGCCATCTGGATAATAAGTGGCGTGGCGAGCGGATTTGTAAAAATCAGGCCAGCGCCGAAAATCTGCTTCTAAGTGATCTATTATCCCGGGAAAAACGTTTGCCAACCCTTGGTCTTTTAGCCATTGCGCAATGGTGTCGATGGAAAAGAAAAGCATTGAATGTGCGCAGCTCCTGTGTATGACTATGACTTATACGATTGAAGGTGCCCTAAATATAACACTGTAAACAATGCCAGGATTGTTTACAAGGCATGCTTGACCATGGGCAACCATCCTCCTGAATAACTCCAAGCATGGCAGCCCATTCCCACTAGGAGGCTGTCCGAGAATAGCGATCGTAGCGAGGGCGAGGCTGGTTGAGTTGGATTTTTCGATCATTTGAGGCGAATAGTCGTTCTATTTAACGAAAAGGATCGTAAAATCCGGCCAATCAGGCTCGTCCGCAGTAGATCAGTCTCTCGGACAGCCTCCTAGCTATTGCAGATTGCAGGCATAAGCAGTTTGTCAAGCTGTCGTCGCATTTTCTGCGTGCGTGCCACGTCCATACCATTGGGGCAGCAACGAGCCTGCAAGCATTCCAAGTGCGCTGGCGACAAGACCTGCCAGTTGGGGTGGCAGCAGGCCCTCGGGGTTGAATGCCTCGAATGCAAGCCAGATGATAAGTCCTCCCAGGATCGAAAAAAGCGCCCCCTGGCGTGTCGCGCGCGACCAGTATAGACCGGCTACAAGCGGAATAAAAGCCGTCACGAGTGTCACTTTATAAGCGCCTACCACCAGCTGATAAATCGTAGAATGCGTGTTGAGCGAAAAAATTGTGACTGCGATCGCAAAAAAACCTACCACGGCACGCATGCACCACAGGAATTGGTGATCGGTCAGTTCGCGCCGGATCAATTTTTTCAGGATGTTTTCCGTGAATGTGACCGAGGGCGCAAGCAGTGTACCGCTCGCGGTACTCATAACGGCGGATAGGAGTGCGCCGAAGAAGAGCACCTGGGCGAACAGTGGTGTATGGTTCATGATAAGTGTAGGCAGGATCAACTGGTGGTCGACTTGCATGAGGCTGGAAACCAGCTCCGGGTCGATCAGGAAGGCGGAATATGCCAGGAAGATCGGCACAAACGCGAATACAAAATAAAATGATCCGCCAAGTACAGCGCCTCGGACCGCGATCTTTTCAGTGCGCGAAGACATCACGCGCTGGAAAACATCCTGCTGAGGGATCGATCCTAGCATCACGGTCACAAGCGCGCCAATGAACCAAAGCACTTCACGTGTTTCCCATTGCGGCCAGAACTCAAAATGACCCGCCGCATGAGCGTGCGCGACCACCGTGCCGACGCCACCCGCTTTATCGGCAACAATGAACACGATATAGAACAGGCCTACCAGGATTACCAGCATCTGTACGAAATTGGTCCACGCCACTGCGAACATACCGCCCCACAGTGTGTAAAACACGACAACGGCAGCTCCGATGATAATGCCAAGCTGTATACTGATGGCATCCGCAGTCACGACGTTGAATACCAGTCCGATGACAACGATTTGTGCGGAAAGCCAGCCGAGGTAGGAAAACACGATTGCGCCTGCCACCAGGACTTCAGCCAGCGGATCATAGCGCTGGCGAAAATAGTCACCGATCGTGAGCAGGTCCATACGATAAAGCTTGGCTGCGAAGAAAAGGCCAACAAAAATCAGGCAAAGGCTCGCGCCAAATGGGTCCGATACGATACCACGCAGTCCTTCGGTAATAAAAGTGGACGAGACACCCAGTACCGTTTCGGAACCGAACCAGGTTGCGAATACCGTGGCGGTCACGACATAGAGCGGCAACGTACGTCCAGCCAGAACGAAATCCTTGGAAGTATGCACGCGTAGAGAGGCAATGATACCCACTATGATTGAGCCGGCGAGATAAAGAATGACGAAAAGGAGCAGGGTAGACATTGGCTATCCTTCGGCACAAACAATAAACGCCACAATGAGGCTGGAAAAATAAATACCTGTTTGCATGATGAATATATCGAAAATTGAATGGATGCTGATTGATTAGGCAGAAGTACTTCGAGCTATAGAGAATAAGATTGTGCGCGCATGTATATGTCAGTTATATAAAATAGCAATCGACTAGGAGGCTGTCCGAGAATAGCGATCGTAGCGAGGGTGAGGCAGGTTGAGTTGGATTTTTCGATCATTTGAGGCGAATAGTTGTTCTATTTAACGAAAAGGATCGTAAAATCCGGCCAATTAGGCTCGTCCGCAGTAGATCAGTCTCTCGGACAGCCTCCTAGGATTTTCAGGTTTCTATACAAAAATGCATATTCTATCCTAGAATTTTCGGATAACCACTACCGGTCAGGACAAACTGCATGTTTTGCGCAAGAAAAGCATTAACCTGGATGAGTGTTGACCGGATGGCAGATGACGGGGCTTGTTACGGCCTGTTGCATGCCCACTCGGTAGGAGCAGACCCGGCCATTTTTGTAAGGCGGCGACGTGATCGGCGCGCCTGGTTCAACGCTGGCTTACACGCCAAAAACATCTTCCCAGAGTTGAAAGACCGCCTGGCGCGCGTCAATCAAGCGATCATCGGCAACTCGCGCATATTTCTGCGCTATCCCTCTTGAAAGAGTCGTGCTGGCAGGCTCTGATGTGCCGCTTAATCGCAGTTGATGCTGTATGCGCCGGAATTCACGGTAAGCGATCAGTACTTTGTCGGCCTTGTCGGCAGAAGTCAATCCCAATTCACCGGCCAGTTTTAGCAAAGCAATATTACCGATATTACCGGTAAGCTGCGGATAACGGTGAGCATAACCGAGCACCAGATATTGCACGATAAATTCGACATCGATGATTCCGCCCCGATCATGCTTGATATCGAATAACGAAGTCGGGTTAGGGTGGGCATCCAGCATTTTGCCGCGCATCATCAGAATATCTTGCTTGAGTTGCTCCAGATCACGCGGCTGGCAAAGAATTTCTTGGCGCATTCGTTCAAACATTTCCCCGACATGTCGATTTCCGACTACAAAACGTGCCCGTGTTAGCGCCTGATGTTCCCAAACCCAGGCCTGCCCATGTTGATATTGCGTAAATGCCTCGATCGAGTTTGCCAGCAAACCGCTGGCACCGTTGGGACGCAATCTCAAGTCTGTTTCGTACAATCCGCCCGCTGACGTGTGGCTGGTTAGCCACGTATTGATGCTTTGTGCAAGCTTGGTATACGTCGTCAGCGCGTCCGGATGATTGTCCTGATAGAGAAAAACAATATCCAGGTCAGATGCGTAACCCAGTTCCTTGCCACCCAATTTGCCATAGCCGATGATGGCGAAAACAGGTTCTACCCGGTGTTTTTTTCTCAACCCTTGCCAGGCAAGTTGCAGTACGTTATTAAGTATGAGATCGGCCAGTTCGGTCAAATGATCGCTGAGTGTTTCCAGCAGAAGTTTTCCTTCTAGGTCGACTGCGAGCAATCGAAAGACTTGGGCATGCTGAAAATGCCGCAAGACATCCATTTGCCATTCGGTCATTTGTATTTTGGGGATGTTGACGTGATGGAGCTGATGGACGAGCTCAGTTTTTAGAGCGGGCCAGTCAGGAAGGGTGTGCAGGCCTAGCGGTGTGAGCAGCTCATCGAGCAGGATGGGATGTCGACCGAGATAGTCGCTCGCCCATTGGCTTGCGCTGACGAGTTTGGCCACGCGCGGCAAGGTTTGCGGGTGTTCTTGCAACAAGGCTAGGTAGGCGGAGTGTTGTCCGATTTTCTCCAGCAGTTGCAGCAAGCGCTCAAGCGTGATTTCAGCCGGCGAGAAGCGTACAGTGACCTCTATCAACGTAGGCATCAGGCCCAGCATTCTTTCCTGGTTGGCGCGAGGGAGTTGCTGAAAAAAAGTGCTGTCGTAAAATTGCTGGACTCGACCGGTTATCATGCCAGGTTCGATATAACCCAGTGTTTTGAGTTGTTTCCTGAAGGCCTCGACAGTCGCATGGTCGCTGGTCTGCTCTAATCTTAGCCTGGCCAGAGTATCGTGCGCCGCTGATTTGCGCGGACTGGCGAAAATCAACTCGAAATGGCGGGCAACGTTTTTGCGGTGAATGTTGAGGTGCTGAAGGAAGCCGGCATAATCCGCAAAATCCATGGCTCTGGCAATCAATGCCTGGTCATCCGGATTTTGTGGCAGGTTCTGGGTTTGTTGATCATCCAGGTACTGCAGGCGGTGCTCCAGCTTGCGCAAGAAACAGTAAGCTTCGATCAATTCTTCAATTGTTTGCTCGGGAAGTGGCTGCTTTTGTTTAAGACGTTTCAATGTAGCCAGTGTCGGCCTTATACAAAGATCGGCGTCACGTCCGCCGCGAATCAATTGAAAAACCTGCGTGATGAACTCGATTTCACGAATGCCACCGGGCCCGAGCTTGATATTGTCATATAATTCGCGCCGGTCGACCTCCTTGCGTAATTGTGCATGCAGCCGCCGCATCGCTTCATAGGCCTCGAAATCCAGATATTTGCGAAACACAAAGGGACGCACGATGAGTTCCATCAATGCAGCTTCGGCAACGGATGAACCGGCGATGACCCGGCTTTTTATCCAGGCATGGCGTTCCCATTCCCGGCCTTGTGTGATGAAGTAATCCTCGAGCATGGGCAGGCTGATAGCCAGCGGGCTGTTTTCTCCATGTGGCCGCAGTCGCATATCGACCCGAAATACATAACCATCCACGGTATAATCATTGAGGCTGGCGATGAGCTTTCTGCCCAGTTTTGTAAAAAACTCATGATTGGCGATAGGCTTGTTGCCATTTGTTTCGCCATCTTCGGGGTAGATGAAGATCAGATCAACGTCGGAAGAGACATTGAGTTCACCGCCACCAAGCTTGCCCATGGCCACGACCAAAAGTTGCTGTGCTATTTTTGTCTTCTCTCCTATCGGCTGACCAAAACGCTCTGGTTGCGCCAACCATGCATGATGCCGCTCGAGTGCGAAGCGGATGGTCACTTCGGCCAAGGCAGTCATGGTTGCCATGACCTCATGCAAGTTGGCCAGCCCTGCCAGGTCGCGTGCGGCAAGATGAAGAATGACACGCTTGCGCAATTGCCGGAGCGCACTGTGTAAACCAGTTTCACTTTCCACGGGTCCGGCGGGGCTGTGCAGGAACGAGAGCATTTCTTCCCATGAGAAGGGAATATGCAGGCGGGTCAATAGTTCTTCCCGTAGTTTGGGCTCGCTCTCCAGTATTCTTTTTGCATAACGACTGTAGGGCAGGATGTTGTCGATCAAAGAATTTGCTGCGGGCGTATCAAGAGGCAAAGACATGTCTTTCATAGTGTGAAAAGCCGGGGGTCCAGGCAGCCACCAAGTGGTATGAGTAAACGAATAATGAATAATGTGATAGTGCAAGCACAGCTGACAACATACCACAGAGAAATGATCGTTTCTTTTTACAACTAAAGCAATCCTGACTTGTCAAAGCATGCTTTATGTATCTCAGCTGAAATTGGAACGATCCATCGTCTCGTTGTGAAGCAAAAGAGCCATTCAGAATAGCGCTGTTCGAATGCGTGATCGATCAGAGTATCTAATTTTTCCCATCAAATTTTTCATTGAGTATCGAATAGATTTATGTTGCACCGCTTTTTACAGAACGGCGCAAATTATCTGCGCTGGGCTGGCTGGGGTGTCGTGATAGCGACTCTGCTGGCTGCTACGCTGCTACTCATGCTGCGCTACTGGATATTGCCCGATATCGGAAAATTCCGTCACGATATTGCCGCAGCAATCTCACGGGTAGCTGGCCAGCCGGTTTATATCGACAGTATTCATGCCAACTGGGATGGTTTGCGACCGCATTTGTCGCTGCAAGGCGTAAGAGTATATGACCTTGCTGGCAATCCGGCCTTGGTTTTTCCTGATATCGTTGGCAGCCTCTCGTGGCGGTCGATATTGTATGGCGATCCCAATTTCCATGAAATTGTGATTGATCGACCCGCTTTGGTTACACGTCGAGATGAAGAGGGATATCTACATATTGCCGGTACGGTACTGGGTAAAAGTGGCCAGGAAAATGGTTTTATTGACTGGTTGTTGCGCCAGCGTCAGCTAATTATCAATCAAGCAATCATTTATTGGCAAGACGACTTGCACAAAGCTCCGACACTTTACCTCAAAACGGTCAATTTACGGCTACGCAACGGTCAAAACGGGAAACATCATCGTTTTGGCCTGCAAGCTGTCCCGCCTGCAACGCTTGCCGCACCGCTGGATATTCGAGGAGATTTCACCGGAGAATCTGTGCAATCATTATCGGCTTGGCGTGGACGATTGTATGTCCAGTTGCAGGATGTGGATCTTGGCGGGTTGCAAACCTGGCTGACGCTACCTGTGCATGAACTGGCGGGAGGAAAAGCCTCAATTCGTGCATGGGCAGATCTCGATGCGGGAAATCTTGCAGAATGGATCGCGGATGTTGCTGTGTACAAGACAAAAATTCTTTTTAAGCCGCATCTACCTGCTTTGGAGATTGAAGAACTGCACGGCCGTCTGGGCCAAAAACACATCGATAACGCCCTGGGAGCAGGGCAGTTATGGTTTGCTCGTCAATTCACTATCGGTTTTAAAGACCGGCATCACACCCAACCAGCGACGATTGAGTGGCGTGCGCCAGGCGGAGAAATGGCTGGCTCCGGCCTGCATAGCCTGCGAATAATAGGGCTGGACATGGGGGCGTCTGCACGACTGGTCGCTTCTTTGCCGGTGGCGAATGTTTGGCATGAACGCCTGTCAGAACTTTCCCCTCAAGGGGTTGTGAAGCACGCGCATATCCGCTGGCAAAGGAGTGAGTCTGACAGTCCATCTTTCGAGGGTATAGGGAGTTTTAGTGATCTCGCCCTGCAATCATTCAGGGGATATCCATCGTTTAGCGGGCTCAGTGGCAGCATCGATGTGACTCAGCAGGAAGGTACGCTGACGCTGGCTTCGGAGAATGTTGCAATCGGCGGAAAAGAACAATCCACAGAAAAAATTCCGATCGATGTGCTGACTGGACAAGTCGATTGGCACATCATACAGGATCGCGAGTCGCTTTTGCTGGAGTTCGATGATATTGCTTTTGCAAGCAAGGCGGGCGTTGGTGTCATGCGTGGCCGCTATGTCATGGATAGCGATACCACTGGGCAAATTGATTTGATGGGCACCCTGGCACAGGCGGACATAGCCAGCCTCAAACAATATATGACCTGGATCGCTGCGGACAGCTTGCCTGAGTTTATCAATGAAACCTTGCTGGCAGGCCATTTAAGTCATGCAAACTTTCATCTCCAGGGTCCGCTGAATGGCCAGATCAAGAATAATAACAACAGGCTCAGCATCCGTGCAGAAACTGATATCACAGATGGAGCTGTCAAACCATCCGGAGATTGGCCGGAAATTACCGGCATGACAGGCATGCTGTCTTGGCAGGATGATTCTCTGCAAGTATTGTTGTCCAATGCAAATATTTCCCGAATCAAACTGGCTGATCTGTCACTGCAAACCCATCACCTTTATACCGATAAGGCAACGGTACAGCTAAAGGGGCTGGCAGAAGGTGATACCGGTGACATGCTGGCTTTGATACAAAAAAGCCCCTTGAATCAATATGCAGGAGAATTGCTCAGCCAAACGGCAATGTCCGGACAAGGCAGATTGCAAGTCGACATGACGATGCCAGTAGGGCAAGAAGATGCGTCGGCATTGACAATAACAGGGCGTTATCAATTCATTGATAACCATATTGATCTCGGTCGTTATGTGCCTGATTTGCATCATGTCAATGGCACGATAGCCTTTACCGGAACCAGTGTGTCATTCGACAAGCTGCATGCCCAGACTCTGGGTGGGCCGGTCAATTTCTCTACCATATCTTTGCCTGAAGGTGGGTTGCGCATCAGCGCCAGGGGGCAGGCCGACTTCGATTTACTGCAACCAGATATCGCCTCTGAGCCTGCTGATCTCTTGCAACTGTGGGCACGCTTTTTTCAGGGTAGCGCAGCATGGCAAGCAACAATGGATATTGAACATGATGGCGTAAACATCGTGGCTGAGTCCTCGCTTGAGGGCATGCAATCTGAGTTACCCGCACCATTTTCTAAAACCAGTCAGGAAATCATTCCGGTTCGTTACGAAAAACGCTTCACCAAACCACGTGATGACTTGGTGCGTTTTAGCTATGGCGAAATCGTTGCGGTCGAGCTTCAGCGAATTCGCGAAAAGGCCTATCACTATTATCCCGTCAGCGGGGTGATTGCATTCGGTAGGAAAAATACGTTATCAAGAGGTCCGGGGACCAGCATCCATGGGGACATTACGAGACTGGAGTGGGATCGATGGCGGGATCTATTCAAACGCCATGGCGAAATCGATGCTGCAGCCGGACATAGCAGCCGTGGGCTGGATAGTATTTTGACGGCTTCCGCCCGATTTGATCTGAGAGTGGACGAACTTGAATTTCTTGGCCGCTATTTTAACGACACTGCATTCACCATCGATAAACGCGGCAAGATTTGGCGGGCACAGGTTGCCAGCAGGGAGATGACAGGTGATATTGATTGGTATGAAGCACCGCCACAAAAGATCGTGGCGCGGTTAAGCCAGCTAGCCATCCCAGAGATCGCCCAGGAATCGCGGTTAATGCCCCGCCGGCAAATTCAAACTTGGGATTGGCCAGCAGTCGATCTTGAAGCAGAGCAGTTTGCCATCAGGGATCATGCACTGGGTCAATTGAAACTTGCTGCAACGCAGCGGGAAGATGGCTGGCATGCCGAGAAAGTGACCCTCACATATCCCGACAGCCGGCTGCAAGCGAGCGGAATATGGCAAAATCGTATACCACCGTTCCGGGCATACAGTCGTATTCAATTGCAATCGAGTAATATTGGGAAATTGCTTCAGCGTCATGGCTATCCTGATCGTATCGCTCGCGGAGAGGGAAAACTGGAAGGTACGCTGGAATGGACCGGCAAACCATTTTCAATCGATATTCCTTCGTTATCTGGTAACCTGGATTTTACTTTTCAGCGTGGACAATTTACGAAACTGAAACCCGGGATTGGTAAGATACTTGGTATTTTTGACTTAAAATCACTGCCACGCAGACTGACATTCGATTTTTACGATGTGTTCGGGAAAGGATTCGGGTTCGATTATTTTCATGGCAATATAGCCATCAAGGATGGTATCGCGTCAGCCGATGATTTACATATTACAGGCAGCGCGGCCGATCTGGCCGTAAGTGGAATGTGGAATTTGGTGGAAGAAACGCAGTCCTTAAATATGAAAGTATTTCCATCACTGGGGTTGGTAACGCCGGTTGCCGGCATTGCCGCCATGATTGCCACGCAAACGCTGCAAGATCCTTTTGATCGTGTCTTGCTGAGTGAGTATGCTATAACAGGCAGCTGGAGTGAACCAGTTGTCATCAAACTGGACGATAACAATGGCAGGACCGGCATCATGGATAACCCATCTGTGCTGCCGGAAGCGGCATCAGAATCCGAATGAACAGGGCGGTGGCCATACATACTTGCTGATCATCGTGAACAATAAATATAACCATGCCATTCCGGAACCGGAATAACATGTAGATGAAGGGTGCTTGACTTGGTTTATCGGATTTTTAACTAACTTGCAGGGAGGGTGACTAATGATGAATAACCTAAAAAACTTGTTGCGCTTGAAACTTCTTTCACGCCGGATAAATTTGAGCCAATGTTGCAGCGGGAGGCGATATGTCGAGTAGTGCCGGTATGTCTCCCATAATGGTGCCAGATTCGAGTCATGGCACCAAAGTTAGAGTTGCAGCCGTGCAAATGGCATCCGGGCCCAGTGTGACCGCTAATCTTGAAGAAGCGTTTCGTTTGATTGAGGAAGCCGCATCCAAACAGGCCAAGCTGGTTGTATTGCCGGAGTACTTTTGTATTATGGGGATGAAGGATACCGATAAACTGGCGGTGCGAGAAACACCCGGAGAAGGAAGAATTCAGAATTTTCTGAGTGAGACTGCTAGACGTTTCGGCATCTGGCTAGTGGGCGGATCGGTACCTCTGGTTTCATCTATCCCTGACAAAATTCACAATAGCTGTTTGGTGTATGATGCGCATGGTCAACAGGTGGCGCGATACGATAAAATCCATCTCTTTGGGTTGGCGCTGGGTAATGAAAATTATGCGGAAGAAAGAACAATCGATGCCGGTAATCAGATTGTGGCAGTCGAATCGCCATTTGGACGTATAGGGCTATCCATCTGCTACGATCTGCGTTTTCCCGAGCTTTACCGCATGATGGGCAAGGTAGACATTATTCTTGCACCCGCTGCCTTTACGGCCATCACCGGCAAAGCACACTGGGAAACCCTGATTCGAGCGCGGGCGATTGAGAACCAAGCATATCTGATCGCGCCAGCACAGGGAGGCTTCCACGTCAATGGCCGTGAAACCAACGGCGACAGCATGATAGTCGATCCCTGGGGCGTGATTCTTGACCGCCTGCCACGCGGACCAGGCGTGGTTGTGGCTGAAATTGACCGCGCATACCAGACGAGTGTACGGGCGAGCCTGCCTGCATTGGAACACCGGTGCCTGCTTCCTTGTTAGAGATAGCTGAGATTTATCGCCCAGCCATGATGAATGGGCTGTTATTTCACGCCAACTGCTTTATCATGTCTCTGCATACACCCAACCAAAAATTACATATAGAAAAATTGATTTCAGAATGAGTGATTCTTTCTCGATAGCCAGCCAGTATTTATTAACACCCTATGCGCTCGATACAACCAAGATACAAGCTGCATTTGGACAGATTTTCACTCATAGTGTCGACTATGCCGACATTTATTTTCAATACAGCCGCTCTGAAGGTTGGGTGCTGGAGGAGGGTATTGTCAAATCGGGCAGTTTCAGTATCGACCAGGGTGTCGGCGTGCGGGCGGTAAGTGGTGAAAAAACCGCATTTGCCTATTCAGATGACATCAGCAGCCAAGCGTTGATTTCTGCGGCCCAAGCTACGCGAGCCATTGCTCAACAGGGAAATGGCGGCTCGCATGCGCAGATCATTCAGCGAGGGCATGGTGCCCCGCTTGCATTGCATTACCTGCCCCAGGATCCGATTGCAAGTTGCCGGGATGTTGAGAAAATCGAATTGTTGGAAAAGCTCGAAGGGCTCGCACGTGCCATTGATCCTCGCGTCATTCAAGTCATGGCCTCACTGGCCGGTGAATATGAGGTGATTATGGTCGCACGCAGTGATGGGTTGCTGGTGGCCGATGTGCGGCCGCTGGTGCGGGTTTCACTGCAAGTCCTGGTTGAAGAAGGCGGAAGGCGGGAACAAGGCATGGCTGGCGGAGGGGGGCGTTTTGATTACGCCTACTTCACCGATACAATCTTGCAAGATTACGCGCATAAAGCAGTCCAGCAAGCGCTCACCAATCTCGCAGCCAAGCCCGCGCCAGCCGGCAGCATGACGGTCGTGCTGGGCAATGGATGGCCTGGCATACTGTTGCATGAAGCGATAGGCCACGGCCTTGAGGCTGATTTTAACCGCAAGGGGAGCTCCGCTTTTTCAGGCCGTATTGGCCAACAGGTTGCTGCCAAAGGCGTCACTGTGGTCGATGATGGTGCCATTCGTGATCGCCGTGGCTCGCTGAATATCGATGATGAAGGCAATCCGACGCAATGTACCGTATTGATCGAGGATGGCATTCTGAAAGGCTACTTGCAGGATAATCTGAATGCACGCTTGATGAATCAACCCGTTACCGGAAATGGTCGACGTGAATCTTACGCCCATATTCCCATGCCGCGTATGACCAATACTTATATGCTGAACGGGGATAAAGACCCGGAAGAGATTATCGCTTCTGTGAAACATGGCTTGTATGCGGCCAACTTCGGGGGCGGACAAGTCGACATTACGAGTGGCAAATTTGTCTTTTCCGCAGCGGAAGCCTATATGATCGAAAATGGTAAAATCGCTTATCCAGTCAAAGGCGCGACGTTGATTGGCAACGGCCCCGATGTCCTGACTCGGGTCTCCATGATCGGCAACGATCTGTTACTTGATCCAGGTGTTGGCACTTGTGGCAAGGAAGGGCAAAGTGTGCCGGTCGGCGTTGGCCAGCCTACACTGCGTGTAGATGGTTTGACAGTTGGGGGAACAAACGGATAACCCGTACGTAGCTTCCGGGTTGGTTTTTGAAAAGCTGAATATTCAATCGCAATCGGCATAAAATAGATATTCCCGGCAAGAAAGTACGATTTCCTAGTAACATGTTACTGGTAGCATTCAAAATCCAATTTTCCTCGCCAGGTTTTACAGCCAACAAAAAGCAGTACGCGCATAGCTGGGTATGTCGCGTCATTGCTTTTTTTAGCTTGTATTTTAAGCAGATATGGATTATTGAATGTTAACCGACAGCGTATGCCTTGATGGTGAGCGATTGAGGATGTTGACAGTTTTTTTGTGAGAATGAAGAAAAATTATTTTGAATCCGGGGATTCCCAAGCATGAGTATTGAACTAACAGGCGCTGAAATCACAATACGCTGCCTACAAGAAGAAGGTGTCAGCCATATTTTTGGTTACCCTGGTGGTGCCGTATTATTCCTTTACGACGAGTTATTTAAGCAGGACAAGGTCAAGCATATCCTGGTTCGTCACGAGCAGGCCGCGTTGCACGCGGCGGATGGCTATGCGCGCTCCAGTAATAAAATTGGGGTTGCGCTGGTGACATCTGGACCTGGCGTGACCAATGCCGTTACAGGCATCGCGACTGCTTATATGGATTCCATTCCAATGGTAATCATCAGTGGACAGGTGCCCACAGCGGCCATCGGTCAGGATGCCTTTCAGGAAGTCGATACAGTCGGTATCACGCGCCCTTGTGTGAAACACAATTTTCTGGTGAAAGATATCACGGAGCTTGCTTCGACCATTAAAAAGGCGTTCTATATCGCCTCCACGGGCCGCCCAGGCCCCGTGCTGGTGGATATTCCCAAGGATGTTACCCAGCAGAAAACAACGTTTCACTATCCCAACAGTATTGCCATGCGCTCCTACACGCCGGTGATCCATGGGGATATCCAGCAGATTAAGAAAGCCGTGCAAATGATTCTAGACGCGAAGCGGCCCATGATCTATTCGGGAGGTGGCGTCATTTTGAACGATGCTTCGGCTGAACTGATCGAACTGGCACAAATGCTTGATTTCCCATGCACCAATACCCTCATGGGGCTTGGCGGATATCCCGCTACAGATCGTCAGTTTGTCGGCATGCTTGGCATGCACGGAACTTATGAAGCCAATATGGCGATGCAGTATTGCGATGTTTTGATTGCAGTCGGTGCCCGATTTGACGACCGAGTTATCGGCAATCCGAAGCATTTTTACAGCGAAGAACGCAAAATCATACATATCGATATCGATCCCTCTTCGATCTCTAAACGTGTCAAGGTCGACGTGCCAATTGTCGGCAGCGTATCGGAGGTATTGAAGGAACTGATCAAACTGCTCAAGGCCAGCAAGGAGAAAACCGATGCGCACGCTTTGCAGGAATGGTGGAGACAGATTGAAACGTGGCGTGCTCGCGATTGTTTGAAGTATGATCGCGCCAGCAGCCTGATCAAACCTCAAATGGTCGTCGAGAAGCTCTACGAAGCCACCCAGGGCGATGCTTTCATCACCTCCGATGTTGGCCAACATCAGATGTGGGCTGCGCAGTTCTATAAATTCAATAAGCCGCGTCGCTGGATCAACTCAGGGGGACTGGGCACAATGGGATTTGGCCTGCCTTCGGCCATGGGCGTACAAATGGCAAATCCGGGCGCCAAAGTGGCTTGTATTACCGGTGAAGCAAGCATTCAGATGTGCATACAGGAGTTGTCGACCTGTAAACAATATCACCTCCCTATCAAGATCATCAACCTCAACAATCGTTATATGGGGATGGTGCGGCAGTGGCAGGAATTCTTTCATGGCAATCGCTACGCTGAATCTTATATGGACGCTTTACCTGATTTTGTCAAACTGGCTGAAAGTTACGGGCATGTTGGTATGCGAATCGACAAACCAGAAGACATCGAGGGTGCTTTGCGAGAAGCCTTCAGGCTCGAGCAACAGCTCGTCTTTATCGATTTCATCACAGATCAGACTGAAAACGTATTCCCGATGGTGCCAGGCGGCAAAGGCTTATCCGAAATGATTCTGGTGTAAAAGCATGCGACATATTATTTCTTTACTCATGGAAAATGAAGCGGGCGCGTTGTCCCGAGTGGCAGGTCTGTTCTCCGCGCGCGGTTACAATATTGAATCATTAACGGTTGCGCCTACTGAAGATCCTACATTGTCCCGCATGACGGTTGTCACGACAGGCTCTGATGAGGTTATCGAACAAATCACCAAGCAGCTCAATAAACTAATCGAGGTTGTCAAACTGGTTGATTTGAGCAATGGAGATCATATCGAAAGAGAGCTTATGCTGGTAAAAGTCAGAGCTGTAGGTGCAGATCGTGAGGAAATGAAACGGTTGACCGACATCTTTCGTGGTTCCATCATCGATGTTACGGATAAAACCTACACCATAGAGCTGACAGGCCCCAGTTCCAAGCTGGATGCTTTTCAACAAGCAATAGAACGTAGCCTGGTTCTGGAGACAGTCCGGACCGGCGCTTCGGGCCTCGGCCGCGGGGAACGTATCTTGAAAGTCTAAATTTATATAGGGCACCTCTAAAAATCCATATTTCGTCACAATACGTCGTTGTTCACAAAAAATGTCCCTTACATATCTATCATATGCTGCGTCAACATTTTTTTGTTCTCGCCTCGTCTTGTTTAAAATGCTGAATTTTTAGAGGTACCCTATACTGAATCCGGTGAACGGATTTTAATTTCATCAATTGAGCGCCATCTACGGGTGTAATTGCTCATCATTCTCGAGAAGGAAAATAATGAAAGTTTATTACGATAAAGATGCAGACTTGTCTCTTATCAAGAAAAAGAAAGTGGCCATCATTGGCTATGGCTCACAGGGCCACGCCCACGCCAATAATTTGAGCGATTCAGGTGCCAAGGTCACTGTAGGCTTGAGAAAAAATGGTGCTTCGTGGGATAAGGCAAAGAAGGCCGGTCTGAACGTCAAAGAAGTCGGTCCTGCAGTCAAGGATGCTGATGTCGTAATGCTGCTACTCCCGGATGAGCAAATGGCTGCCGTTTATGAATCCGAAATCGAGCCAGTCCTGAAAAAAAACGCCACACTTGCGTTTGCGCATGGCTTCAATATCCATTATGGTCAGATCACGCCGCGCGAGGATCTGGATATCATCATGATCGCACCCAAAGGCCCGGGGCATCTGGTACGTTCCACTTATCTTCAAGGCGGCGGGGTGCCATCACTGATCGCTGTGCATCAAGATAAATCCGGGCGAGCAAGGGATCTTGCGCTGTCTTACGCTGCCGCTAATGGTGGTACTCGTGGTGGCGTTATCGAAACCACATTCAAGGAAGAGACCGAAACCGATCTGTTTGGGGAACAAGTCGTACTTTGCGGTGGTCTGACAGCTTTGATTCAGACAGGTTTTGAAACCTTGGTCGAAGCTGGTTATGCGCCTGAAATGGCCTATTTTGAATGTTTACACGAAGTCAAACTGATCGTGGATCTGATTTATGAAGGTGGCATCGCCAACATGCGTTACTCTGTATCCAACAATGCGGAATATGGCGATATTTCCAGAGGCCCTCGCATCATTACTGAAGCCACTCGCAACGAAATGCGTAAAATCCTGCGCGAAATTCAGACTGGTGAATACGCGCGCGAGTTTATTCTGGAAAACCGGGCCGGCGCACCCATGCTCAAATCAAGCCGTCGCCTTGCATCCGAGCATCCGATTGAAACTGTTGGCACCAAACTGCGCGACATGATGCCTTGGATCAAGAAAAACAAACTCGTTGATCAGGATAAGAACTAAATAATGTCGAATACTTATCCTCATCCGATTATTGCACGGGAAGGCTGGCCTTTCATTGCTGGTGCATTTGGGATCGCGCTGCTTGTACAGATTTTTGCAGGTTGGGCATGGTCGCTGCCTATTTGGCTGATTGCCTTTTTCATACTGCAATTTTTTCGAGATCCTGCACGCGTTATTCCAACACTTCCCAATGCGGTATTGGCACCTGCGGATGGACGAATCGTTGCCGTTGAAAAAACTCGAGACCCCTATCTCGATCGCGAGGCATTGAAAATAAGCGTGTTCATGAATGTATTCAACGTACATTCCAATCGCAGTCCGGTCGACGGGAAGGTGTGCGACATATGGTATTTCCCGGGAAGCTTTTTGAATGCCAGCTTGCCCAAGGCTTCTCTGGAAAATGAACGCAATGCACTATGGATCAAAACCGATCGAGGGGAGGATGTCACTTGCGTGCAAATCGCGGGCCTGGTTGCCAAGCGAATCGTATGTCATGTCAGTACAGGTGATCATCTCTCCCGTGGGCAGCGCTTTGGATTCATTCGTTTTGGTTCGCGGGTCGACGTTTATCTGCCTCTGGGTGCCAAAGCCAAGGTTGGGATCGGTGACAAGGTTCTTGCAACGGAAACGATTCTGGCAGAATTGCAAAATTAATGATAGAAGAGCCGTTCATCCTAACGGCTCTTCATTGTTAACTTTTTTCGCTTTGGTTTGGGAGTGTCACTTGTTAACGTTTATTTTCATTTATGCAAGAATCTGATACCGCACAGCAGCTGATTGCAAAGACTCGTCTGAGACGGCGCGGCATCTATTTGCTCCCCAATCTCTTCACGACTGCTGCGCTGTTTGCTGGTTTTTATGCCATCGTGCAAGCAATGAACGGCCACTACGAGCATTCTGCGATTGCTATTTTCGTGGCGATGGTGCTTGATGGACTGGATGGCCGCGTCGCACGCCTGACCCATACCCAAAGCGAGTTCGGAGCGGAGTACGATAGCCTGTCCGATATGGTTTCCTTTGGGGTGGCGCCTGCGCTCGTGATGTACGAGTGGGCGCTCAGGGATTTGGGGAAATTGGGCTGGATTGCTGCATTTATTTACTGCGCCTGTGCCGCGTTGCGATTGGCCCGTTTCAATGCAACCATCGCTGTGGCAGATAAAAGATTCTTTCAGGGCTTGCCCAGCCCGGCTGCCGCGGCACTGATTGCGGGAATGATCTGGGTCGCACTGGAATTCCAAATTGACGGGGCTGATATTCGTTGGCTGGCATTGATCATGACTTTATTTGCCGGACTGACGATGGTGACCAATATTCCTTACTACAGCGGTAAAGAATTCAATCTCCATCGGAAGGTTTCATTTTTTGTTGTACTGCTGCTACTTTTGTTCTTTTTTGTATTGATCCCGAGCCATCCGCCGGTCGTATTGTTCGGACTATTTCTGCTTTATGCTTTGTCTGGCTATGGCATGAAAGTTTGGCGGATGGTGAGAAGCAGGAAACGCAGCGAACCTCCGAAAGATATTTGAATTCTGTAGTTGCGAAATACCGGCAAACGTTTTATATTCAACGGTATGGCAAGTCTTCTTAAAATATCATCGTTCTCCCCTTCACTTGGCTCGATGCTTATGCCGCATTTGGCAAAGCGACTGCTGCGCCTCGGGCGCTAATCACATAAATCCCCCCAGTTTATTTGAAATATTGCCGGCTAGCAGTGTAGCCGTTTGTCCAATTTAAGCTAATAGCAGTGGAGCACAAGATGAAAGAACGTTTGATTATTTTTGATACAACTTTGCGTGACGGTGAGCAAAGCCCTGGCGCATCAATGACCAAGGAAGAAAAGGTACGGATCGCCCGGCAATTGGAGCGCATGGGGGTGGATGTGATTGAGGCAGGTTTTCCAGCGGCTTCAAATGGTGATTTCGAGGCAGTCAAAGCTGTTGCCGATGCCATCCAGGACAGTACTGTATGCGGGCTGGCCCGTGCGATCGAGAATGATATCAACCGTGCTGGTGAAGCATTGCAGGGAACGGAAGATGCGCGCATTCATACTTTCATCGCCACATCGCCCATTCACATGAAGAACAAGTTGCGCATGTCTCCCGATCAAGTGATCGAGCAGGCAGTCAAGGCTGTCAAATGGGCGCGCCAGTACACAGATAACATTGAATTTTCTCCAGAAGATGCGGGAAGGTCCGAGATTGATTTTTTGTGCCGGGTATTGGAAGCTGTCATCGAAGCCGGTGCCAGAACGTTGAATATACCGGATACGGTCGGCTATACGATGCCTGAGCAATTCGGTCAGTTAATCCGTACCTTGCGTGAACGCATTCCCAATTCCGATAAAGCCATTTTTTCGGTACATTGCCATAATGATCTCGGCATGGCTGTCGCCAATTCTCTGGCTGCAGTCTTGAATGGCGCGCGCCAGGTTGAGTGTACAATCAATGGCTTGGGTGAACGGGCTGGTAATGCTGCGCTCGAGGAGATCGTCATGGCGGTGCGTACCCGTCAAGACTACTTCCCCTGTGACACGCGTATCGATACAACGCATATTGTGCCGGCCAGCAAGCTGGTATCGGGCATCACCGGTTTTCCGGTACAACCGAACAAAGCGATTGTCGGTGCCAACGCTTTTGCTCACGAATCCGGGATTCATCAGGATGGCGTACTCAAACACCGTGAAACATACGAAATCATGCGTGCTGAAGATGTCGGCTGGGGAGCGAACAAGCTGTTGCTAGGCAAGCACTCGGGACGGAACGCATTTCGTAGCCGCCTGAAGGAACTCGGCATCGAGCTGGATTCAGAAGAAAGGCTCAACGCAATGTTCATGCGTTTCAAAGACCTGGCAGACAAGAAGCATGAAATCTTTGACGAAGATTTGCATGCGCTGGTCTCGGACGAGGTGCAGGTGCCCGAGGAGCACTATCGATTGCTGTCTCTGGTAGCGCACAGCGAAACAGGTGAGATCCCTTATGCGCGCGTAATTATCGCGGAAGGCAGTACCGAGCTTCAAGCAGAATCAGAGGGTAGTGGACCGGTGGACGCCACTTTCCGTGCAATCGAAAAAATACTCGATAGCAAGGCGGAGCTGCAGCTTTTCTCGGTGAATAACATAACCAGCGGCACCGATGCACAAGGTGAAGTGACTGTCAGGCTGCAGAAAGCAGGGCGAATTGTCAATGGCCACGGAGCGGATACCGATATCGTGGCTGCGTCAGCCAAGGCCTACCTGAGTGCCTGCAACAAATTGCATACCAAACTGGAACGCGCACATCCTCAAGTCTGATCATGAAACAGCTGCTATCGATATTTTTACTGACCATGGCGCTGCTCGCCCCACTCGCTGAAGCCAAGGCATATGGCTTCAGCTTTCAAGACAGTGTTGGCAAAACGCATAATTTGTCAGACTACAAAGGCAAATGGGTATTGATTAATTTCTGGGCGACATGGTGTCCACCTTGCTTAAAAGAAATTCCAGATTTGGCCGCTTTATTCCGGGAAAGAAAAGACATCATGGTTATTGGTATTGCGATGGATTATGAAGATACCCGTGTTGTACAGGCGTTCATGGAAGAATTGGCTATTCCCTATCCGGTTGTGATGGGAAGCAGAGAAATTGCTGCACAGCTTGATGAACTATCAATGCTGCCAAGCAGCTATTTCTTTGATCCGGAGGGCAAGCCTGCCGCCCGTCAAATCGGTGTAATGACGCGCACAGAAATAGAAACATTTATTGACACGTATTAAGGCATAGTCACGCATGGATGCCCGGCTTGGCTGCTGGCTGAAAGCGCTTTCCCATACTGCGCACCAGCCAGCACCATGTCTTTATCGAAAGAAATTAAATCGGGTTTAATGGCCAGCTAACTGCTGTGTGATAAAAGCAATCGATTCTTGTAATGGCAGCATGCGTGGCGCTTCGTCCCTGCGCCCACGGTATTCCACGAGGCCTTCTTTCAGGCCTCTCTCGCCGATCACGAGGCGATGTGGGATGCCGATCAATTCTTGATCTGCGAACATGACACCTGGCCTTTCCTGACGATCATCCAGCAAGACATCAATACCCGTTGCGAGGCAAGCCTGATAAAGTTTGTCTGTTTCTGACTGGATCAAGTCGCTTTTATGATAATTGATCGGAATAATGGAAAGCTGAAAAGGTGCAATCGACAAAGGAAAAATGATGCCTTGCGCATCATGATTTTGCTCGATGGCCGCCGCGACAATCCGTGAAACGCCAATCCCATAACATCCCATTTCCATGACTTTAGTCTGACCGGATTCATCCAGATAAGTCGCCTGCATTTTTTCGGCATACTTGGTGCGTAATTGGAAGATATGCCCGACCTCGATTCCTCGGCAAATTTCCAGGATCCCCTTCCCATCGGGAGAAAGATCTCCAGCCACAACATTGCGTATGTCGAAAACCAGATCAGGGATTGGCAGATCGCGCCCAAAATTAACCTGTGTCAGGTGATAGCCTTCTTCATTAGCGCCACAAATGAAATTGCTCATTTCCAGCACAGCATTGTCCGCAACGATTTTGGTGTTTGCATTTACCGGCCCAAGATAGCCAGGCGGACAAGCTATTTCTGCAATGATCCGCTCTGCGCTAGCCATTTCAAAATCGGCCAGGAATGGAATTTTCCGGACTTTGGTTTCGTTCAGCTGGTGATCGCCGCGCAACAGTAATAAATAAAACTGGTCGTTAGCGGTGACAGCCAGTGTTTTAAGGGTTTGCTCAAGCGGCACAGCCAAAAATTCCGCGACTTCCGGACAGGATCTTTGATCAGGGGTTGCAATCTTTTGCATGGCACCGGACGGCTCCTGGCGAGTGTCGTCGCGTGGCATGGCCGTGGCAAGTTCAATATTGGCAGCATAATCCGAGGTGGGACAGAAAGCAATTGCGTCTTCACCCGACTCGGCCAGCACATGAAATTCATGTGAACTGCTGCCGCCCATGGCGCCCGTATCGGCCGCAACAGCCCGGAAATTCAGGCCAATGCGGCTAAAAATCCGGCTATAGGTGTCATGCATGTGTTGATAAGTCTGCTCCAGGCTGGCTAAATCGACATGAAAGGAATAAGCGTCTTTCATCATAAATTCCCGGGCGCGCATGACACCGAAACGCGGCCGAATCTCATCGCGGAACTTGGTCTGGATTTGATAAAAATTGAGTGGTAATTGCCGATAGCTTTTAATCTCACGGCGCGCAATATCGACAATCACTTCTTCGTGCGTCGGTCCAAAGCAGTAGTCATGTTGGTGCCGATCCTGAATTTTCAGCATCTGCGGACCAAACACTTCCCAGCGCCCGGTTTCTTGCCACAGCTCGGCAGGTTGTATGGCAGGCATCATGAGTTCGAGTGCGCCACTACTGTTCATTTCTTCACGGATGATATGTTCGATTTTACGAAGGATTCTGAGTCCAAGCGGCATCCAAGTGTACAGTCCGCTACCCAGGCGTTTGATGAGCCCGGCACGCAGCATCAGTTTATGGCTGATGAGCTCAGCTTCGGCAGGCGCTTCTTTGAGCGTTGAAAGAAAGAATTGTGAAACACGCATGTTACGATTCCATTATCATAGAAAGTGGAAGGTGATTCTACCTTGAATTTGCATCAGCCTGCGCATATAAAGAATATAGGGGAGGGCAGGGTTCGGCTTGACGTTTGATGGAGAGATAGGGGCTAATAGCGCTTGCTCACCTGTCAAGTAAACTTCATTCCGAACGCAAATGATTAAGATGCATTTTCAACATCGATTGCAATATACAATATTCTAGGAGGCTGTCCGAGAATAGACTGATCTACTGCGGATGAGCCTGATTGGCCGGATTTTACGATCCTTTTCGTTGAATAGAACGACTATTCGCCTCAAATGATCGAAAAATCCAACTCAACCAGCCTCGCCCTCGCTACGATCGCTATTCTCGAATAGCCTCCTAGGGCTTTGCCCTGGCAATGAACGGGGTAATCAGCCATCGAATCTGAAGAGGTTTTTTAAGAAGTTGTGACAAAATATGGCCAAATATGTTATTAAATAGTGGCTACCAATCACGCATAAAATATGAAAAAATTATCTGTTTTAAAATATCGGGTGATTAAAATTGACGGGTGAGTCAAATGATCGACCGTAATGGATACCGGGCCAATGTTGGCATTATTCTCCTGAATTCAAAAAATCAGGTGTTTTGGGGAAAGCGCATCAAGCAGGACTCATGGCAATTTCCGCAGGGGGGAATAAAATCAGGCGAGACGCCTACACAGGCAATGTACCGAGAACTGGCTGAAGAGACTGGTTTGCAGCCTGGGCATGTCGAAATTATTGGACGCACGCGGGAGTGGCTGCGTTACGATGTTCCGGCATGCTGGACACGTCGGGAATGGCGCAAAAATTACAAGGGGCAAAAACAAATTTGGTTTTTACTGCGTCTGCTTGGCCGTGACTGCGATGTATCACTCAGGAACTGCCCCCATCCCGAGTTTGACGCTTGGCGCTGGAATCAGTATTGGGTGGAATTGGGGTCCGTCGTGGAATTCAAACGACAAGTCTACCGGCAAGCTTTGACCGAGCTCTCACGTTTGCTTGATCATGAAGCGGGTCTGGGCTGTGCTGCAGGTTACAGGGAAGATGCCAGGCCAACCCAGATACATCAAACCGGCACTGCTAAAACTCGAAAATAGTTGTTACATACCCAGTTGCTGGGGCCAGTTCCGCCCGTTGGGCGGAAAGATAGATAACCGCCTGGTCAAACATCGGTTCATTGACCGGATGCGATCAAATTCAAGTTTACCGTAATCAAAATGCATGCAACGCAACGGCGGGCTGTCGTTGCCTGAGCGTGCCCATACATGCCTGGTCGATTGACCAGGCTATATAGTTTTCAGGCGTAACCGGCTGCGCCATGACAGCCGACATCTTAAGGAGATTTTAATGATAAAGCGTACATTCGCTATTTCGCTACTATCGTTAAGCACAATACTTGCACCGATTTACGCATCGGCAGCCAATGAGCCCATACAACCGATCAAAGCGGTCACCCCTGAAAATCCTGATGTGGCGGAACTGGGGAAAATGCTTTATTTCGATCCGAGACTATCCAAGTCAGGACTTATTTCTTGCAACTCCTGCCACAATTTAAGCATGGGCGGAACAGACAACATCAAGACTTCCATCGGTCATAAATGGCAGGAGGGCCCAATCAACGCGCCCACAGTTTTGAACTCCGGCATGAATCTGGCGCAATTCTGGGATGGCCGAGCCAAGGATCTCAAAGAACAAGCCGGCGGACCGATCGCCAATCCAGGAGAAATGGCTTCCACCCATGAAATGGCAGAAAAAGTTGTGGCCTCCATACCCCAATACCGCGAACATTTCAAAAAGGCTTTTGGTTCCGATACCGTTAACATCGATCGGATCGCGACCGCCATTGCAGAATTTGAAGAAACTTTGGTCACGCCAAACTCCAGATTCGATCAATGGCTGGAAGGCGACAAGAATGCGTTAAGCGCAGAGGAATTGGAAGGCTATAAATTATTCAAAAGCAGTGGTTGCACCCAGTGCCATAGTGGGCCTGCAGTCGGAGCCAATTCCTTCCAGAAAATGGGAGTTTTCAAACCTTATGAAACCAAAAATCCAGCAGTAGGGCGGATGGATGTGACCGGCAAGGAAGAAGACCGTTTCGTATTCAAAGTGCCGACCTTGCGCAATGTTGAGCTGACCTATCCCTATTTTCATGATGGAGAAGCCGCGACCCTCGAAGAAGCAGTGGATATCATGGGCCAAATCCAGCTGAACCGGGAATTCAAAAAGGATGAAATTGCGAAAATCGTCGCTTTCCTGAAAACGCTGACCGGTGAGCAACCAAAATTTGACTTGCCAATTCTGCCACCTTCCACTAACAACACCCCAAGACCCCAACCGTTTTAAGGGGATGATTGAGAAAAACTCTTGGTCGATCGATCCAGGAAATTTAGACAATTAACTCTCCATGGCCCGGTTTGCAACCAAGCCGGGCCGTTTCTGCCAGAATCTCCAAAAAATTTCACCAAATAATAGCCTATGAGCGCATTAAAAGTCTTGTTGCTCCATGGCCTTTCAGCCGCTGCCATTTTGGCTTTTTTCTGGCTTGATGCAGTTGTGAAGTGCGCTCTATATTCTGGCGCTTCCTGCGATTGATCCCGGTCCGGCACCGGTAGTCAACCTCTACGGCTGCCTTGGTATCAACTGATAGTACTGCGCGCAAAAATCGGCACTATCGCTTGCTTTCGTTTATCAGACTGAACAACAAGCCTTCGGCTAGCTGCTATTATTTATAGCCCCTTGTAATGAAACAGCTGTAGATCAAAGTTGTGCCTTAAACATCACACACACTGCAGCCTATCCACTTGAGGAGTCGAGGATGAACAAACTGACCGAAATCGAAATTCAGGGATTGCACGAGGCGCTCGACGACGAATACCACTCCTGGACAACCTATGACCAGGTGATTGCCGACTTTGGTGAAATATCGCCATTCAGCCATATCCGTGCAGCTGAGGAACGTCACATCGAAGCGCTTGGCAGCTTATTTGCCCGTTACGAATTGCCAGTGCCTGAAAACCCTTGGCCAGGTAAAGTCGCTCGCTATGCCACTTTACAAGAAGCCTGTGAAGCGGCCATGGATGCCGAGATAGCCAACAGCAAAATGTACGACAGGCTGCTCATGACGACGCAGCATCAGGACATTCTCGCGGTGCTGCGCAATCTCCAGGAGGCCTCGCAGCAGCGCCACTTGCCAGCATTCCAGCGTTGCGCGCAACGTGCAGTAAGTGGTCAAGACAGCGGTAGGCACGGAGCAATGCACCGCAAGGGTAAAAAGGGTCAAATATGAATACAATTTGACTGGTTGCTCAATTTATTTATAGGCGTTTGCAAATGTTGACTCGTCGCCGCTTTCTAGCCTCCTCCGGCACCGGTTTGCTGGCCCTCGCTTCTGGTTGCAGGGCACTGCTTCCCGATACCGGCCGATCGCTGAGCCAGGAAGCTGTCTCTTCGCTTGTATTGCCATCCCTTGCGGATCGGATCAGGAATGTGAAGCTGAAGAATTATCTGCTCGGTTATCCCATCAATATGAGTTCACCACCAGCTGGATTTTTTGCCTGGAGAGAGCAATTGAATGATGCCGGGATCGGCGCGATTGCACATAACAATGTCGGCAATCCTTTTGAAAAAAGTACGATTCACTATAATACCCATGATTTTGAACGGGAAATCATCCAGTATTTTGGCGAACGGTTCGCCTTCCCACCACATGATATCTGGGGATTTTTATCGCATAGCGGTACGGACAGCAATATGCATGGCATGTATATGGGGCGAACCATTTTGAAAAGTCGCACGGGGCTGCAACCCAAATCCTATGTCACTCACGAGGCCCATTATTCGGTACATATCCTCGGGGACTTATTAGGGCTGGAAAGCATTTTTGTCGAAACATTGCCTGATGGCGGTATGGATGCCAACGACCTGCGACGAAAATTGACCGAAAACCGCAACCATCCTGCCTTGGTGGTCGCGACCATCGGTACCACATTTAAAGGTGCAATCGATCGTATCGATCAACTTCAGGAAGCACTCGAGGGCTACGCCAGTTTCCTGCATCTAGATGCTGCATTATTTGGCGGTTATCTCCCTTATACGTCGCATAGCCAAGAGATTTCATACCAAATCGGTGATCATCGCAGGGCTGCACGCTATGATTCGATCGCTGTTTCATGCCATAAATTCTTTGGTTTTACTTCACCAGCGGGCCTGTTTGTTACCACAATCAGCCATTTCAACGAGTTTAACGAACAATTCAGCCGCATTCATAATCCCGAATATATCCATCATGTTCCAGGTACGATTACCTGTTCAAGGGATGCAGTCAAGCCTGCGGAATTCTCTTACTACACCACACCGGCTGCTTCGGCCAGACTGACTGAAGACGCACGGATGATGCTGGAAAACACGGAATACTTACAAGCGCAATTGCTGAGTTACTTTCCTCATCTGGAATCAACCCGGGCAAACGCTTTTTCCAACACCCTGTATTTTAGAAAACCAGTCTCGTTTATTGTCGAAAAATACTCATTGGCTACCATGCGATTGGTGATCAATCAGAAGCAGCGCGACTATGCGCATATCGTGGTCATGCCTCACGCACATCGAAATATATTGGATGAGTTTCTGATGGATCTGGAACAAGACCGGACCATCACTACATGACAAAACATTGCCAAAGCAGTGACTGCTAAGGCTAAAGTTATTGTCAGACTGGCCGATGCTATTTTTTCTTTCCACTAAACGGGAGATTTGATGGCACCCTTTTTCGGTTCTCCTTGCTGCCATCCATGGCCTACAATGGCACGCCCGACCTTAATCGATGGCAAATGAGATCGATAAGTGAATGGCTGGATAGGCTCGCCAGCATATTACTGACGATGTTGTTGGTAAAATTGATTCATACCATTTCATTCCCACCCAGGCAAGCCATCAAGCTGACAACCGTCGCGCATGGGAAAAAGCTGGCATATGGAAGCTGACATTGTGCCGACTACCTGCTTCAAAGCAATCAGTAACCTAACTATGATCTCCATCACTGATCTGAATGGGTACATCGTCTTTGTCAACGATCAGCTTTGTCAAATCAGTGGCTATAGCAAGGAGGAACTGATCGGTCGCAGGCATCGTATCCTCAAATCCGGCTCATACCCTGATGAGTTCTTCGAGGAAATGTGGACAACGATACTACGCGGCGATACTTGGCACCGGGAAATCTGCAACCGCCACAAGCATGGCAAGCTATATTGGGTAGATGCCACTGTTGTGCCAATCAAGGACAATAGTGGTCAGATTAGCCACTTTCTGTCGTTTCGCGTCGATATCACTGCTCGCAAGCAAACCGAGATGAGACTGCGTGAACAGTTGAAGGAAAGCGCCTGTCTGCATGAAATTCGCCGTAACCTGGCACGCGATGAGCTATCAATGGATGCGCTGTGTCAGCTGATATTTGGCAGCCTGATCGCAGCAATGCGGTATCCGGACTATGCCGCCGCCATGATCGAACTTGATGATCAACGATTCACTTCTGAGTATTTTGACACAGCTTGTGCACATCGTTTATGCACAAATATCCTGGTAAACGACAAGATCGCAGGGCAGCTACAAGTCTGCTATCCGGAAGACAGGGCTTTTTCACTCCCACAGGAGCAGAATCTAATCAACACTCTTGCGGAGGATCTTGGAAAATGGCTTGAACACAAGCAAACCGAGCGCATGCACAGAGAAAATGAGGACAAATTCCGTTCCATTTTCGAGGGCTCGAATGATGCCATTATGCTACTGACAGAACAAACGTTCTTCGACTGTAACATGCGCGCGCTGGAGATATTTGGACTGGCCAGCAAGCAGGATTTTCTGGTATTGCATCCAGCTCAACTGTCCCCGCCTGTTCAGCCGGATGGGCAGGATTCGCTCACTGCTGCCAATAAAAAAATCATGGCAGCTTTTGAACAAGGGTATGAACGGTTCGATTGGATACACCGCCGCAAAAATGGCGAAGATTTTCCAGCAGAAGTGCTGTTATCGGCCTTTAATTTACATGGGAAAAGAGTCTTGCAGGCGACTGTGCGTGATGTCAGCAAATACAAAAGAACTGAACAGGCGCTATTGGAACATGAGGAAAAATTCCGGGATCTGACCGAAAGCCTCAGCGAAGTGATTTATCGTGCTGATCCGCAAACGCTCTTCGTAACATATGTCAACTCCGTCATAGAAACTCTATTTGGCTATACTGCTCAAGATTGGCTCGGCGAGCCAATACTCTGGGAACGGACAATACATCCTGAGGACCGGCAAAGAGTGATCGAAGCGATTATGGAAGCACAGAGAACGACGACGAATGGGCAAGTCGAATATCGTATCCTGCGCAAAGACCAAACTCAGCGATGGGTGCTCAATCGCTATAGTTGGGAAAAAAATTCACAAGGCGCAGTCGTGTCCTTTAACGGCGTCGTGCATGACATCACTGAAAGCAAGCAGGCCGAAGCGCATATTAACTATTTGGCAACTCATGATGTATTGACTGGCTTGCCCAATCGCTTATTGCTTCTGGATCGCATCTCCCAGGCCCTCGCATTTGATCGCCGCAGCCGGACTCCGGCTGCCGTATTATTCATTGACCTGGATCATTTCAAGGTTATCAATGATTCGCTGGGGCATGATATCGGTGATCTTTTGCTCAAAGAAGTCGCAACCAGACTGCAGTCCTGCATGCGCGAGGAAGATACTGTAGCGCGCCAGGGTGGAGACGAGTTTATCGTATTGCTGCCCAGGATTGCCCACGCCCGGGATGCCGGCATCATTGCAGAGAAAATCTTGAATGTACTGGCATTACCCTATCAGATCAATGGCAAGGAGTTGCATATTGGTGCGAGTATCGGGATTGCATCCTTTCCGGACGATGGTCAAGATATGGCCACATTGTTGAGAAACTGTGACATCGCGATGTATCACGCGAAAGGAACAGGCCGCAACAATTACCAATTCTTTGCTCCCGAAATGAATCGACAGATGGCTGAGAAACATGCGCTTGGAACCGATCTGCGTCATGCATTGGCCTGCAATGCGCTGCGGTTGCATTTCCAGCCTATTATTGAAATCGCCAGCGGCAGACTGACGGGAATAGAGGTATTGCTGCGCTGGCAGCATCCCCGACGAGGATTGATCATGCCAGCCACTTTCATTCCATTGGCGGAAGAGAACGGTTTGATCGTGCCAATAGGGGAATGGGTGATAAGGTCTGCCTGTCAGCAACTCAAGACGTGGCATGAGCAGGGCTATGATGTCCCTTACCTGGCAATCAATCTCTCTGTCAGACAGTTTCGCCATCAATCGTTGGTAGCAGATATCGCGCACATTCTGAACGAAACGGGTGTCGATGCAAGTTGCCTGAAGCTGGAAATTACCGAAAGTATGCTTGTCCAGGATGTCGACAAAGCTATTGGCACACTCAGCGGGTTGACCGAAATGGGCATGGCAATATCAATCGATGATTTTGGTACCGGTTATTCCAGTTTGTCCTATCTCAAGCGTTTTCCAATCAATACATTGAAGATTGATCAGTCGTTTGTGCATGACATTGCCACCGATACCAACGATATGGCAATTGTCACGGCCATCATTGCCATGGCCCATAGCCTGAATATGGAGGTGATCGCAGAAGGTGTCGAAACCGACGTGCAGCTCAGCTTCCTTCGTGAACAAGGGTGTGATTATTACCAAGGATACTATTACAGTGAACCGCTGACAGCAACTGAAGTCGAATGTAAATTACATCCATCCACTGGCTAGGAGGCTGTCCGAGAATAGCGACTGATCTACTGCGGACGAGCCTGATTGGCCGGATTTTACGATCCTTTTCGTTAAATAGAACGACTATTCGCCTTAAATGATCGAAAAATCCAACTCAACCAGCCTCGCCCTCGCTACGATCGCTATTCTCGGACAGCCTCCTAGGCGAAAACAAGATTCTGTCTGTTTTCAAATTGGAATACCAAGCCAATGTTTCTCAGGAGAAGAAAAAATGAAACGATTTGCACTGACCTTGTTGGCCATATTGTTTACTGTAAATTCCGCCCTAGCAGTAGAAAGCGCAACTGAAGAACGACTGGATGAAGTGGCGGAGCGGGGCGTGCATGTGATGCCTTTCGATCTGGAGCGAACATTGCATGTATTCTCAAAAACAGCGCAAGGCGGTGTGCAGCAAGTTATCGCCAAGGATGATGCGGATACCGAACAGATCATGCTGATACGCGAGCATCTGTCACAAATTTCTCAGGCATTCCGTCAAGGAGATTTTTCCGGTCCGGCAAAAATTCATGGCGAGGACATGCCGGGCTTGGCTGAGTTGAGAACAGCACAACCAGGCCAGATTGCCATTCTCTACCAAGAACTCCCCAATGGCGCCGAAATCGACTACGCAACGGAAAACACAGCGCTCATTGAAGCCATCCACAAATGGTTTGACGCTCAATTGAGTGACCATGCCCGCCATGCTGTTCCCGGTCATCCACACCATCTGCATCATGGACATTAACCGATTGAAGTCCAGCGGGACGGGCAGCAAGTTTTTTGATGAACTACCCGATTCGTTATTCGGATCAGTCCTTCAACGCCAGTATCCATCGCTGGTACAGTCGATCCGCCACTGATTGTAATGCTGCCAACCGCTGGGGCAGATTCTTCTGAATTTCATCTCCACTCTGAACAGCGGGGCTATCCTGATTCTGCGCCAGTTCTGCCGCGTTCAATTGGCACCAGGTTTTTACCATTTCTTCCGTCATCTCAACATGACATTGCAGGCCTAAATGGATATCCAGGGCAAATGCCTGGTTGAGGCAGAATGGGCTGGATAGTAAACGTGTCGTACCCGTGGGCAGGCTAAACGTCTCACCATGCCAATGAAATGATTCAAACGCCGTTAAATCACCAAACCAGGCTTGCGCAACGGAATTGTCTGCTACCTTCACCCATCCCCAACCGAGTTCCTTGACGGGATTATTGATGACATTTCCACCCAGCGCGATGGATAATAACTGTCCTCCCAGGCAATGTCCCAGGATAGGAATATCCGCTGCTACCGCCTGCCTGATCAGCATTAGAACCGGACTGATCCAGGGCAGTTGATCATGCACGCTCATGGGACCGCCCATCAATACCAGACCGTTATAACGCTCTAAGCTGATTGGTAGCTGATCACCCTGATCAAGACAGATCATTTGCCAAGGAATGTGATGGTTGTCGAGAAATGTGGCAAAATAGCCCGGCCCCTCGATCGGGAAAAACCTGAGAATCGCAACGGGTTTCATGATGATGGGTCTCCGGCAAGTATATTGATGACACCTAGATGACCCCGAGTTTCCTGGCCGATCGTTAATCCTGGCGCTATCGTTATGAATATTATGTCCTTTATTGGGAAAATCACCGTCACTTGTTTGACGCGCTTACTTCAGCGGGGATTGTATGGTTTTTAGTTGCAACCTGGATAGTTGCATTTTGAAATAAATCCTCCGCCGGTCCACGCCAAGGCGCCTGTTTGTGACTGCGAAACCGTATATATGATGTCATTCAATCAAGGCACCCAAGATTAGCGTATTTTACCGCATCCTTGTTGCGCGACGGGTATGATCGGCGGTCGCGTTGCATCGTCCTGTGACAACCTGGCTTTGACTTCTTCAGATTCTTATATCAACTGTGATGGCAAATAAAAACCATAGCTTTAGCGATCTGGTTCGGCTTGAGCAATTACGGCATATTGAAACCCACCAGGCGCAAGCACTCTCATACGCCAGCATCGCAGATATGGAACCACATGCTGCACCTGGATTCAGCTATACCGTTTTTTTTGAAAAACTATTGAGTCGCGCTCGCCGCCTGATTCAAGACAATGCCTTGAACAACACCTTGCAGCAACCGGAAAAATTATTCCTGCGCGCCGGCCGCGTTGTCCTGCTACTGGCGGCATTGCTGGGTGGGCTGGCAGCGGGCAATGCGGTAGGGGCCTCAGCAACATTAAACATATACTGGTTGCTGGCGGTTTTACTCGGATTTAATTTCTTGTCGATGCTATTGTGGGGAGCGGGCATGTTATTTAATGTCCATGGTCTGAATTCAGGCGTGGCTGCACAATTGGCATGCTGGCTTCCTTCCCGGCTCAAAGACAAGGACAGCGATAAGCTCGGTTCACTGGCTGCACGGGCCTGGTGGGAAACCTGCCTGACAGGGAAAGTTGGCAAATGGCGCATCAGTTTGCTGACCCATCAGTTTTGGTTGGCTTATTTGCTTGCTGGCATGAGTATACTGATTTTACTGATGATGGCAAGACAGTATGATTTCGTGTGGGGCACAACACTTTTGCCGGAAAGCAGTCTGCCTGAATTGACGCGGCTATTGGCCGCTCCGATGGAATATTTCGGTCTGACTCCGCCCGATAGTCAACAGATTGCCGCTAGCCGAGTGGGGGCGGATATGCAGGATGCCTCCACCAGAACTACTTGGGCAAAATTCCTGCTGGCCACGTTGATGCTCTATGGATTATTACCACGGTTGGCATTGACCCTGCTCTCATCTTTCATGTTGAAGCTATCAGAACGCCGCTTCAAGCTGGATTTGTACTTGCCATATTACGTGACGTTGCGGCAGCGGTTGATCGCGAGTGAATTCACCACTAGCGTGATCGATGCGGACCCAGGGATTGCCGTCAATCATGCCGAGCCAGTGCCTGGCAGGAAAAACCGCGATTTGCCGGCTGAGGCAAGCGCAATAGGTATTGAGCTGGATGATCAAATGATTTGGCCGGAGGGTATAAACTGTCAGCAAAATATCATTGATCAGGCAAGCTTTGCCCGGATGATCGATCAAATCAAAGCTACCAAAGGTTCATTATTGATTGGCGTGGCCGCGCATCGATTGCCTGATCGAGGTGTGCAACGCATGATCGCGGAATTGGTGGCTGCTGCTGCAGGTGGCCCAGTCTGGTTGATGCTGTTGCGCAGCCGCACGTCGATTTCGGTTACGGAATCACGCAAATTGGCTTGGTTCAGACTGGCACAAGCCTGCTCGATTCCTGCTGAAAACGTCATTACCCAATAACACTATTCTGCCATGATAACTGCCAAGCCAGAGTCTGATCATGCCGCATCACTGCTTGATATCGCTGTGGTCGGTCATACCAACACAGGTAAAACTTCCTTGATCCGCACCATGCTGCGCAGCACCGGATTCGGCAAAATAGAGGATGCCGCGGGTACGACTCGTCATGTCGAACGTGCCACCATTTTTGCCGGCGGCGAGGCCATCCTGAATCTGCACGACACCCCCGGTATTGAAGATCCCTATGCCCTGCATAGCACGCTTCAACTTCTGGCTGCCAGGCACAAACGTCTGAACCCAAACGAATTGCTGGAAAAATTCATGGCGGACATCGCCATCAACGATCCTCTGGAACAAGAAGCCAAAGTTATCCGGCAAGTCTTGCGTAGTGATGTGCTGCTGTATGTGATCGATGTGCGCGAGCCGGTACTGGAAAAATATCTTGTTGAAATTGAGATACTGAGCAAGGCGATGAAACCCATCATCCCCGTCTTTAATTTCATCGCAGCGCACCGGGCGGAGCTTGAGTTATGGCGCAGGAAGCTGGCAGTATTCAATATCCATGCTTCACTCGAATTCGATACAGTGGCTTTTACATTCGAAGCGGAAAAGCGTCTGTATCAGAAAATACAAAGCTTGGCCGAGACCTATTACAGCAAACTGCAACGTTTGATCGATCACCGTGCGAAGGTATGGCGCCAGCTCTGCCGCTCCGGTGCCAAGCGCATCACCGAACTGATCGTTGCTGTGGCTTGTTATCGTGAACATAAAGGCAGTCACGCGCCTGCCGGGCACACACCGTCACCCACATTAAAATTACAGGAATTCATCCGGCAGGCCGAACAGCGTTGTCTGCATGACTTGTTGGCGATGTTCAGTTTCTCGAAGAAGGATATTGCACTGCAGAAAATTCCGGTACGTGACGGTCAATGGCAGCTTGATCTGTTTGCGCCGGGCGTTTTGAAGGCTTACGGCCTGGATGTCGGCAGCTCCGCCCTCAAGGGCGCTGCTGCCGGGGCTGGAATCGATTTGATGGTGGGCGGCTTGAGCCTGGGCGCGGCCAGTGTATTGGGCGCGTTGGCCGGAACCGGCTGGTCCACATTTAAGCGCTATGGCAAAGAAATACAGGCCAAAATTCAGGGTACCCAGTGGCTGTGCGCTGACGACAATACCCTGCAATTATTGTATTTACGCCAGCAGCAATTGCTGGACAAGCTCATGCATCGCGGCCATGCCGCATGCCATGTCGATCATGTTGACCCAACACCAGAAGCGGGCGAATTACCCAGCCGCTGGCAGGAAATCATTAACGTGCTGCGGCAGAATCCGGCTTGGAACAAGCCGTCCAATGCCCGTAACCACAATACCCAGTATCAGTCGATCGAGTCAGCGTTGGTTCATGCATTGCTGAGGATGCCGGATGGTCATCAGGCTACTACAGTCAGTCCGGGATAGAGCAAGTCGATCGATTCAATCGGATGCTTGGCACCGGCAGGAGAATATAATCCATAATTGGATAACTCGGCAGGTGAAATATAACCGACGATCCGTTCGAGGTCGGCAAGCCGTATGCCTTGCCGGACAAGATAAAGAATATAGGTCTGGCGCAGGGTCTCGGCAGAGATCGTATCGGAGACCGGCAAGCCGGCATCAACCTGCAGGCATGTCAGCAATGCCTCCAAATCCTCCTCATTCAGGGGTTGGCCGGCAGGATCGGTCAGGCAATGCCCATGTTCACCATAAAGTGTTTTCAGTACCGGATGCATCGGGATTTTTCTGGGAGAAATCCCGTGTACGAACAAGAATTCCTGCTCAAGATCGATAGCGCTGCTGGGCTGCAGGCTGGCAATCTCGCCCAGCGTGAGGCCATTCAACAGCAAGGCGAGTAATTGCTTCTCTTTGACATTTGCGTTCTGAAAAAACCCGCTGATCTGTTCGTGGGTCAGCTCCTCTATCTGAGGCTGCTCAAGCGCCTGCAAGGGAGGTTTTCGTGGCAGGCTGGACTGTGACGGCAAATTATCGGACAGCGTGTCAAGAGGATGATGCAGCAAGTTTTCCTTGTTATGCAGATGGATACCGGAAAGATGGATAGCCAATTTCTCTTGCTCCTTGCGCGTCAGAAACTCGACTATCCAAACAGCGCCCAGCCCAAGCAGTAGAGATGCTAACACGGCAATGATGGCATCCGTTTGATAATCCGGCCTGATCGGATGATGTGGCAGGAAAGCACGTTCGATAACGTCGACATAGGGGTATTTGCCGGTATGACGGGTTTCAATCTGCACCAATCGTTCTTGCGTTTCTCTTAGTAGTTGCTCCAACCCCTCAAGATCCGTTTTGAGGGCATCATGCTCGGTAAAGCGCGCGGTAAAGTCGGCCGCTTTCTGCCGATGTAGATCAAGTTGCGCCTGAATAGACTGAGTCGTTTGCCTGGCAGCCGCATATTCCTGTTCCGCTTCATGCAGAACCAAGGTCTGCCCACTCTGACGCATGCGCAAAATTTCCGCTTCCAGCGCGGCGAGTTTATTTGGAATCACTTTCAGCGATGGGGATAGCGCCATAAATTCACGTGTATAGTGACGATCCAGTTCTTCCAGTTCTTCTCGCAATTCCTGGGCACGCTTCTCAAGCGCACTCAGTGTGCGTGTATCTTCATTGGGAACGACAGCCTGTCCTCTGGCAATAGATTTCTTGATCGCATCGAGCCGTGCCCTAGCCTTGACCTCTGCTTCGCTGGCAGTATTGAGCGAATCATTCAAGCCTTTGAGGCGTGCCAATGCCTCGTTTTCCTCCCTTCCTGTCGAAATGATATCGTTGTGTTTTCTGAAGTGCTCCAGCTCTTGCCGCTTTTGTTCGATTTTCTCTTTCAGGGAGACCAGCTCGTCCTGCAGCCTTTGTATTGTTTCGCCCTTGGCGTTGGCGATTTCTTCAGCCCTTGCATCCAAATAAACATCGATCCAGGTATTGATAAGTGCGGGCAGCAGAGTGGGTTCATGGCCTTCGGCCACCATTTCCACAAGGTTGGTATCCACCACAGGCCGCACATCCAGTAGCGTGCGAATTTCCGCAGGCGTTAAACTCGCTTTGGACTGAAAATCGTAAATATTTGGCAAGCGGTTTGCTGTTTCGGTTAACAGCTCTGAACCCAGCAATACTTGCTTCTGGATAGCGACATGCTGGATATCCGCTTCCTTGCTTGTCTGATCGATCGCTGTTCTGGCCACGGTTAGCAAAGTGGCATAACTCGAATAGATTGCAGGCCGCAGGAAAACATAGCTGAGCGATATCAGTGCGCAGCACATAAAGACGGTGGTGAAGATTTTCAGCCTGGTTGGTTTAAGCCAGGCCGATTTACTGAATACAGAATGATGCTTGTTCTCAGTCGGGATAGCATTTTCCAATTGCTCAATTTTTTTCATGCAGTCTCCTGTTAGCAATAGCTGGATCAAGCAACCCATCAAGCCTGCGGTTCGCCTGGTTTGTTAGCCAATCGCGGTATCGAGCAACCATAGAATGCACCCTGCCAAATTGGACAGGGCGTCGGGTAGCAGACTTGTACCCGTTGCGATCTAATGATACGCCTTGCTTCTCTGGCGACTGCAAATGCATGTGCCACTTCTTGTATGGGATATCCGCCCAGGTCCAGCCGATTCCAGAGTCCTCAGTTGGACGGACTGAAATATATGGTTCTTAAGCTGCAGGGCAGACACGAACAAGGCGTTGTATGCCGCTCGCAAGCCCAGAAACTGTACAAGTCTGCTCGTATCGCCATCACCGTCATGAACCCAATGCGTGTAAATATAACAAATGCCTCAGCCGCTGTTTCTAAGTCCCGTCGCGACACCGTTAATAGTCAAATGAATGGCACGACGCACCGTATCGTCATCGTCACCCGAGCGGTATCGGCGCAGCAATTCAACTTGCAAATGATTCAAGGGATCGATATAAGGCGTCCGGATGCGTATGCTGCGCGCTAGGGTTGGATTTTCCTGCAATAGTTCCGTATGGCCGGTAATGGCAAACAGCCATTTGACACAGCGCTTCCATTCTGCCTGGATGCCTGTAAAAATCTGTTGCCGCAATTCGGTATCGGTCACGAGCTCAGCATAGCGTGATGCAATGCCCAGATCACTTTTCGCGAGTACCATATCCATATTGGAAAGCAGCGTCTGCATGAAAGGCCAATTACGATACATTTCCTGCAGCAACGCCAGCGCTTCCTGCTCCTGAGGCGCGCGCTGGATAAAATTTTCCACTGCGGTACCGAATCCATACCAACCAGGTATCATCGTGCGATTAAGACTCCAGCTGAATACCCATGGAATAGCACGCAAATCCTCAATTTTGTCGGAAGGTTTGCGTGAAGTCGGACGACTGCCGATATGCAATCCGGCAATTTCCCGGATGGGCGTGGATTCCTGGAAAAATTGCTTGAAGCCCGGTGTTTCATAAACCAGATTACGATAAGCGGCATAAGCACTGGACGACAAATGTTCAAGGGCCTCGTAGTACTGTGGTGCATGATGATTGATCGCATCATGACTGAGCAGGGTGGCCTCGATGGTTGCGGCCACCAGCGTTTCGAGATTGCGCCGGCCAATCTCCGGGTCGGTATATTTGCTGGCCACCACCTCACCTTGCTCTGTCAGTCTGATCTGGCCATTGACGCTTCCTGGCGGTTGCGCGAGTACCCCTTGGTAGCTAGGGCCGCCGCCTCTTCCCACGGTGCCACCCCGTCCATGGAATAAACGCAACCGGATCTTGTGGCGATCAAAAACCTTGGTCAGTTCGATTTCAGCCTTATAGATTTCCCAGTTGGAAGTCACAAAACCCCCATCTTTGTTGCTGTCGGAATAGCCCAGCATGACTTCCTGCAATCCCCCCCGTGACTGTAACAGTTTGCGATAGTAGGGGAGTGAGAACAATTCTTCCATGATGGCAGTACAACCGCGCAAATCCTCGATAGTTTCGAATAACGGAATAATGTTCAGACCTAGACGAGGGTTGTCACCTGCCTGCAGCAGTCCGACTTCCTTCAACAGTAGCGCGACTTCCAAAACATTGATCACACTGGTCGTCATGGAAATGACGTAGTTGGGCAGTGCCGCATGCCCAAACCGGCGTTGAATCTCCGCAGCCATGTGTAATATGCGCAGCTCACCCTGGGTCGTGTCGGAATAATTGCAGTAAGGCGAAACCAGAGGGCGCACACTACTGATTTCTGAAAGCAACCATTCGAGGCGCTCCGCATCAGATAGCTCAAGATAGCTACGCTCGCTCTGCGCACCTTTTTCAAACAACTCTGCCACAACCTGCTCATGCACTTTACTATGCTGACGCATGTCCAACGGCGCGAGATGAAAGCCAAAGACATCGGCAGTACGCCTCAAGTCACGCAAGGCGCCTCGAGCGAGCCAGTCCGATCGATGTTGCTTGAGTGAATGAATAATGATATCGAGATCATGCGCAAACTCGGCGCTGTCGGCATAGGGTTCAGCAATTTCTTCCGGACACGGGGCATTGACAGGAAGCCCAAGGTGCTTACTGGTTGCAATCAGGCGTGCATAGATGCCCAGAAAAGCGCGCCGGTAAGGCTCATCGATTCTGCTGGCCGGCAAGTCAGGGGCAACAGAAGCCAACCCTTCCAACTCGTTGGTCACCTTGATCAGGCGCTCGGTCAGACTCATGGTCTGACCGATTTTGCCAACTTCGGTGATGTAGTGGTCCAGTATCAAGCCAGCATGACGCTCGGCTGCGTGCAGCATAATTTGATGGGTCACAAAGGGATTGCCATCCCGGTCGCCCCCTATCCAGCTGCCAATGCGCAGGAAAGACGCGATGCGCGGCACTGCTTTATCCAAATGTTGTTCCAGCAAGTCTTCGATCTTGGCGTAGATATAAGGAAGCTGGCTCAAAAAAGTATAGTGATAATAAATCAGCCCGTTTTCGATTTCATCCTGCACGGTGAGTCTCACGGAGCGCAGCATCCGCGTCTGCCAAAGCGTCTGAATGGCTGCTCGCAGGCCATTCTCGTTATGCCGCAGCTCGTTGGGCGTGAGCTGAGTCCGGTCCCTGTCTTTGAGAAAACGCTGAATCGTCAGCTGATAGTCGAGAATACTGCGGCGTTGCACTTCTGTGGGATGTGCGGTCAAAACCGGGGAGATGAGTGCCTTGGCGAAGAAGTCTTCCAATTCCTTGCCGCCAATCCCCTTTTCGAAGACGCGTTTCAATGCCAAAGTGACGCTACCGGCCTGGGGCGGAGAACCCGCACGCAAATGCGCACGGCGGCGGCGGTTATGGTGTAAGTCTTCGGCAATATTCGAGAGCAGAGAGAAATAGCTGAAAGCGCGCACCACCGCAATGGTTTCCTTATGGCTCAAATGGGTCAGGATCGTATCCAGTTCATGCCGCGCTTCCTGATCCTGTTCACGGTGGAAGCGAACCGCTGTTTGGCGGATGGTTTCGACCAGATCGAACATCGATTCTCCCTCCAGTTCGCGTATGGTGTCGCCCAGCATGCGCCCAAGCAAACGTATATCCTCCCGCAAAGGATGATCCTTCTCGTTCGATATATTTTTATCGGAAGCTGCAATTGCATGGATGTTCAAACTCATTGATACCTGTCTCCTGTAATCATGGAACTCGGGGTGCTGCAGAGATAAAGTTGCGGTGATAGGCGATGATCCGCTCAGAGGTCAGCCGTGCTAGAATTCGTCATTGTTTCAAAACCAAACTCTTTCTTATGCATAGTCCTGAAAAAATCATCATCGCCTCGCGCGAAAGCCAACTTGCCATGTGGCAAGCAAACTTCATACAAAACCGATTGCTCGAATTATACCCGCAAACTGAAATTACTATACTCGGCATGACCACCAAGGGCGATCAAATTCTGGATATTTCCCTGTCAAAAATCGGCGGTAAGGGTCTGTTCATTAAAGAGCTCGAGCAGGCTTTGGAAGATGGCCGCGCCGATATTGCCGTCCATTCCATGAAGGATGTGCCGATGAATATGCCGCCCGGCTTTATGTTGGCCGCGATTACAGAACGCGAAGATCCGTGTGATGCGTTTGTATCCAACAATTACGCCAGTCTGGAAGAATTGCCGGCGGGCAGCATAGTGGGAACCTCCAGCCTGCGGCGCGAATCTCAGGTGCGGGCACGTTTTCCACACCTCCAGGTTCGTCCATTACGCGGCAATGTGCAGACACGTTTACGCAAGCTGGACGAGGAAGAGTACAGCGCGATCATTCTGGCGGCGGCCGGACTGAAGCGGCTGGAGCTGGCCTATCGCATCCGTTCACTGCTGACACCGGAACTCAGTCTGCCGGCTGTCGGACAGGGTGCTCTAGGCATTGAATGCCGAGAAGATCGCCCGGAACTGGCGCAATGGCTGGCGCCGCTCCATCATGCCGTCACCGCTCATTGTGTGGAAGCCGAACGCGCGATGAGCCGGGTTCTCGGTGGCAGCTGTCAAGTACCGCTGGGTGGTTTCGCCGAAATATCAGAGGATGTTTTGACTTTGCGCGGCTTTGTTGCCACGCCAGATGGCACCAAAATGATTGCCGACAAATTGCACGGCAAACCCGAAGGCAGGGAGTTGATCGGCCAGCAATTGGCACAAAATCTCAAATCACAGGGTGCGGATGAAATTCTTGCAGCACTTGAATTGGGTCATGACTGAGGCAAGCACTTGTCTGACAACCGGCGATTGACAGGTATCGGGGTATTGATCACACGCCCCGCCCATCAAGCGGGTACTTTGGCTGCGCGCGTCAACGAACTGGGTGGATTGCCCTGGCTGTTTCCGGTGCTGGAAATAAGCGATGTTGAAAACAAACAACCTTTGCTCACTTTGCTTGCACGCCTTGATGACTTTGACTGGGCGATTTTTGTCAGCCCAAATGCGGTAGAGAAAGTGCTGCCGCTGATCCAGGCGCAGCGTACTTGGCCTGAGCATTTGAGTGTCGCCACTGTCGGCATGGGCAGCGCGCGCTTGCTCAAGCAGTACGGGATCTCAAACATTACCGTTCCGGACGATGGCACCGATAGCGAGGCACTGTTGCGCGTACCACCGTTACAACAGATGCAAGGTAAGCGAGTCGTGATTTTTCGGGGCAATGACGGACGTAAGCTGCTCGGCGACACCTTGCGCCAACGTGGCGCCGAAGTGGAATACGCCGCATGCTACCGCCGGACCAAGCCAGATACAGATCCTACCCAGTTGCTCAAGTGCTGGCATGCGAACAAGATACATGCGGTGATTGTGACCAGCAGCGAAGGGCTGGATAATTTGATTGACATTATCGGTGGAACCGGCCAACAATTGCTTCGGTCGACCGTTTTATTTACGGCGCATGATCGAATTGTGCAGAAAGCACAGGCACTTGGGATTGTGAAGATATGCCGTACATCAGTTGGGGACGAGGGTACAGTTCAAGGATTGCTGGACTATTTCAACGATATACAAGCACATGAAATCACCTGATCAAATAAATAGGGATAAGCGGTCTGCAACGTCAAAATCGGCACGTCGTCTGGCGCTTTTCACCTTTTTGCTGCTGGTGATGGCGCTGGCCGCCATGACATGGAAGTGGGCGGAAGATCGTGGCTATATCGCCAATTTCGAGCATGCCTTGATACAGTACCTGACTGAGGCGGATGTTTTCAGTAACCGGACACGCACACTTATTGCCGAGGTCGAGTCAAGAAAGTCGGAAACCGAGCGACAACTGAATCAACTGGAGGCGAGTTTGCTGGCGATTGACAACCAACGTTCAGCCACCGATAAACTCGATCAAGTGTTCAGTGACAACGACACTCCGGATGGCCGAATACTGGGCGCAGTTAAACGCCTGATCATGTTCTCGGATCAGTATCTGCAACTGACGGGAGATGTCCGGGCCGCACTTGCTTCTCTTGAGCAAGCCTCAGAACTGCTGCAAGCAAGTGAGGTACTCAAGGCATCCAAATTAAGCGATACCCTGGCTCGAGATATCGATCAAATCAGGGCGGCGACCACTGTTGATATTGCCGACACTTACCAACGCATCGAAGCGCTTGCCGTGCAGGTAGAGCATCTGCCATTGGCGATGGACAACCGTTTGATCCCGGTCGACTTGACAGGCAGCTTGCCGGACTCACCGGCATCGAGCCTGTGGCAGCGTTACCGGAATGAGGTTCTACAGGACATATTCCGGCTCGTTAAAATAGAAAAAGTCGCAGATCCGAACGTGCCGCTGCTTTCGAATTCCCAAACGTATTTGCTACGCGAACATGTCCGGCTACAACTGACATTGACGCGCCTTGCCTTACTTACCCGGGATGAAAGCAATTTCCGGTCCAGTTTAAAAACAGCGACAGACTGGATGGACCGTTATTTTGATACAGAGGCGCAATCAGTTGAAAATACATTAAAAGAGTTAGAACAAATATCTGCAATCAATATTAGCGTACGCTTGCCAGATTTAAGGGAGAGTCTGGAAGCTGTAGATCACGAACAACTCATGCTTAAAGGGGAGGATGAATGAAACTGGTGCTATGGGTCCTGGCATTATTCGCTGCAGCTGCAGCGGTCGTATTCACAGCTTATCATAATAAGGGGACGGTTCTGCTTACCGCGCCACCCTATACGCTGGAGTTGGCCCTCAACACGTTCATCCTACTGGAATTATTTGCATTCATTGTATTTTATATGCTTGTGCGAGCATTATTCGGGTTGTTCGGGATGCGCAAACAATTACGCCATGAACGATCTGACCGTGCCATGTTATCGGGGCTGAAGGCATTTTTTGAGGGACGTTATAACGATGCGGAAAAGGCTGCACGAAAAGCTTTCAAACTGGCCAACGCACAAACCATTAAAGCGCTCAATGCCGTTATCGCGGCACGTTCTGCCCATCAGCAAGGTGACTACGCAGGAAGAGACCGGATTTTGAACACGGTTAAAGAACAGGCGTCCGAGGAGAGGGCGTTAAGATTGGTAACTGAAGCGGAATTGATGCTGGACGAAGGGCGCCATACCGATGCGCTGGCCGCTTTGCAGGCACTTTACTCGACTGGCGGGCTGCAAAGCACCGCAGTCCTCCAGCTGGAGCTCAGAGCACAACAAATGGCGCAGAACTGGGATGCTGTGCTGGAGTTGACCAAAATATTGGCCAACCGGCATCCTGTCAATAAGGCGCTGGTCGATAAATTGCGCCATCGCGCCCAGTTGGAGAATATCGCGAAAAATGCTTCAGATCCGGGTTTGCTCAAGAAATATTGGCATGATTTATCCTGGCAGGAGAAATTGGACGGAAAACTGGCCGTCGCGGCTGCGCGCGCATTCATGGCACTGAACGATAATGCAAGCGCTCAGAAAATCATCGAAAACAGTCTGGATGTGCAACCTGATACCGAACTGATCGCATTGTATGCGGATTGCCTGAGTGGCAGCGTAAGCTGGCAAATCCAGCGCGCGGAGAATTGGCTCAGGAAATACCCCAACAACGCCGTTTTGCTGCTGACGCTGGGACGGCTATGTGCCTATGGCGAGTTATGGGGCAAGGCGCAAAGTTATCTGGAAGCCAGCCTGTCTATTGAGCCAGACTATCCTGCACATCTTGCGCTGGCCCAATTATTTGAAAAGCTGGGTAAACAGGAAGCAGCAAGCGAGCATTACCGCAAAGGATTGGAGTTTGCCTTGAAACAGATCGGCGCCTGATCCTGCGGCTGCTATTTGACAGCTGTTGAGGGCGTGAACGCATCGGAAAAGAAGTTCTTATCTTGCAGGTGGCGCTGTTTGGTAAAGTCATCATAAGCAGCCTGAACCATGGCTGGCGCACCACAGGCGTATACTTGATAACCAGACAGGTTGTCGATATCTTCCATGACTGCCTGATGCACCAGCCCGAGGCGTCCTTGCCACGCATCGGCAGGTAAGGGCTCGGACAGGACTGGCACATATCTGAAATTCTCGTTTTCCTGCTCCCATTGCTTCGCCATATCATGCAGATATAAATCCGCTTTCGTTCGTGCACCCCAGTACAAAATCATTTTGCTGTGGGCAAAACGTGAATTTCCTGTCTGGAAAATATGTTCCAGCATGCTTTTGACGGGAGCAAACCCCGTTCCACCAGCCAGAAAGATAATCGGCGCATTATCGGGCGGCGGCTCATGCAGGAAAAATGCACCCAATGGGCCTTCAAAGCGCAAGATATCCTTTTCTTTCATGCGAGAAAAAACATACTCCGAGAACACGCCACCACTGTAGTTGCGTGCATGCAATTGCAGGAACTCGTCATCCTGTGGTGCGTTGGCCAGTGAAAAGCTACGTCGCTGCCCATCTTTCATCAGAATATCGATATACTGGCCGGGAAGAAACTGCAAGCGTTCATTGGCAGGCAATTTGAGGTAGATGATCATGACATCCGAAGCAATGTGTTCGAGCTTGTGAACCCGGCAAGGCATGGTGCGGATCTTGATATCCTTGATCGCATCAATTTCGTGACATTCGATTTCCAGATCGGATAAAGGCGTGGCGCAACAAAACAGTGCCATGCCCACCCGTTTCTCCTGCGCTGTCAACACTTCTTCGTCATAAACACCATATTCGACCATCCCTTGTATAATCTTGCCCTTACAGGTGCCGCATGAACCATTACGACATCCATAAGGCAACGACAATCCCTGCCTCAACGCTGCTTCAAGAATTGTTTCTGCCGGTTCAACTGTAAAAATATGGCCACTAGGATTGAGAGTGATCTGATAGGACTTCATTTGAAAGAAATGATAGACAATAAACTCTGTTATGAAAAATAAACTATTGATCGTAGGGTGTGGCGACATTGCATTGAGGGCGGCTGATTTGCTCAAAAAACGCTACCAACTGCTCGGCTTGTGCCGTAAAGCTGAGAATCTCGATACCTTACGCAGACATGGCATTCAACCGATAGCTGGCGATCTGGACCAGCCCGAGAGCCTAGAAAAACTGGCTGGCCTGGCGCATACCATAGTGCATCTTGCTCCGCCGCCTGCCCGCGGCCGGCGCGATACGCGCACGACCCATTTGCTAGCGGCACTCTCCCGACGTTCAAATATGCCAAGGGCGATACTACCACATCGGCTGGTCTATATCAGTACCAGTGGGGTCTATGGCAATTGTGACGGGGATTGGGTGGATGAGAAACATGCAATCAATCCCTATAACGAGCGCGCCTGGCGAAGAGTGGATGCCGAGCGTCAAATCAGAAACTGGGGTAAACGTCACGGTATCGCAGTGTCGATTTTGCGAGTGCCCGGAATCTATGCGATTGACCGCCTGCCTCTCACCCGTTTGCGGCAGGGCACGCCAGCCTTGCTGGCTGATGAAGATAGCTATACCAATCATATACATGCCGATGACCTTGCGCGCATCATTGCCGCCACCCTGCGTTTCGGCAAGCCAGGGCGGATATATCATGCCAGCGATGATTCGCACCTGAAAATGGCAGATTACTTTGACCTGGTCGCCGACCATTTCAATCTACCGCGCCCGCCAAGATTAACCCGTCAACAAGCGCAAGCGCTCATCACGCCAGGCATGTGGTCCTTCATGCAAGAGTCGAGGAGGTTGACGAACCAGAGAATGAAACAGGAACTGCAAGTCAGGTTACGCTACCCGACCGTTACTGCTTTTCTCGAGCTTGCTGCAGACCATCAACCAGCTAAATAATTTTCAGGCGGCTGCCGTATTAGCTATGACCCAGATCTTAAACGGGAAGTGAGGAATCGGTATGGCGACCGCTGTAAAATCTGACAAAAAATCGAGAGAATGCAACTACCTGTGGGAAGGGAAAGACAGATCTGGCAAGACAGTAAAAGGTGAAATGCGCGCAGCAGGCACGCTTGTGGTAACTTCCACCCTGCGCCGGCAAGGGATCAAGGCCACGAAAGTTGCCAAAATCCGGCTCAATGGGCATATCACGGATAAGGACATCACTTTATTTACACGGCAACTTGCCACCATGATAAAGGCAGGCGTGCCTTTATTGCAGGCATTCGATGTGATCGGCAAAGGACATAATAATCGCGCACTCAGAAAACTGCTGACAGATGTCAAAAGGGATGTGGAGACCGGCAGCAGCCTGGCGAATGCATTCCGGAAACATCCCCGGTATTTTGATGCGCTATTTTGTAATCTGGTCGCGGCGGGGGAGGCTGCAGGCACCCTTGATAACTTGCTTGAAAGATTGGCGGCCTATAGAGAGAAAATGCAGCGCATCAAACATAAAATCAAGTCAGCCATGTGCTATCCCATCTCGATCATTGTGATTGCCTGCATCATTACCGCAGTGATCTTGATATATGTGATTCCCGCATTCAAGGCACTTTTTCACGGATACGGGGTTGATCTTCCCATTCCGACTTTGGTGGTCATGGCAATGTCTGATTGCCTGGTAGACTACTGGTGGGCGATATTCGGGAGCATTGGGTTTGGGTTTTATGCCTCTTTCCATCTCTGGAAGCATTCCAGAGCGCTGCAGAATCGGGTGGACCGGCTGGTCTTGAGATTGCCGCTTGTGGGGGAGGTGTTACGCAAAGCGACCATTTCTCGCTGGTCACGCACCTTATCCACTATATTTGCGGCGGGCGTACCGCTGGTCGAGGCACTTGATTCCGTCGCGGGGGCCGCTGGCAATCAAGTGTATTATGAAGCGACTAAGAATATTCAGAGTCGCGTCAATACTGGCAGCAGTCTGACAGACGCCATGGCTGCAACGCATGCTTTCCCGGGCATGGTGCTACAGATGATTGCGATTGGTGAAGAGTCGGGCACGCTCGATGCCATGCTCAGCAAAATCGCAGAATTTTTTGAAGCGGAAGTCGATGATGCGGTCACAGCACTCTCCAGCCTGATTGAACCGCTTATCATGGTCGTTCTGGGCACATTGATTGGTGGAATAGTTGTTGCGATGTATCTGCCGATTTTTACAATGGGACAAGTCGTTGGCTAATTCAGGCATGCCCGGCAGGATCTCGCATTTCCTCTGATTGACATGGCATTTATCAATTCTCTCCAGACTTCTGCTGATTTTTTTATTCTATTTTCGACAGTGCTGGGTTTAATAGTGGGCAGCTTCCTGAATGTGGTTATCTATCGTCTCCCCATCATGATGGAACGGGAGTGGCAGCAGCAATGCGCAGAATTGCGCGGCGAACCGATAGCAAGCGTACCCACATTCAATCTAGCCACACCACGCTCCATTTGTCCGCATTGTGGTCATAAAATCACCTTCTACCAGAATATTCCAATTCTTGGCTACCTGTTGCTGCGGGGGCGCTGCGCTCATTGCCATGCACATATTTCCTCGCGTTATCCGCTGGTTGAGGCGCTAACCGGGGCACTCAGTGGATTGGTGGCCTGGTATTTTGGTTTTGGCGGCATGGCATTTGCTGCGTTGATTTTTCTGTGGTCGTTGATTGCGCTGACGTTTATCGATCTGAATACTCAGCTATTACCGGACAGCATCACGCAACCCTTGTTATGGATAGGCTTGATCTTGAACCTGCACGGTGTTTTCACCGATATTTATTCATCGCTCATGGGCGCAGTGGTTGGCTATCTTACATTGTGGGGGGTGTATTGGTCATTTAAGTTGGTCACCGGCAAGGAGGGAATGGGATATGGTGATTTTAAATTGCTGGCTGCAATCGGCGCCTGGTTAGGTTGGCAATTGTTGCCACTGGTGATCTTGCTTTCATCCCTGACGGGCGCTACGGTTGGCATCATTTTGATGGTGGCCAGAAATCATTTCAAGGACATGGCAATTCCTTTTGGTCCATACCTGGCAGGAGGAGGGCTGATTGCTCTTTTATGGGGCAAGCAGGTCAACCAGGCTTATCTGGCTTTATTTCATTAACCAAAATAATTATTTCACCCCAAATGCTAAAGACAGTTGTTTTAAAACCAATTCTGGCCGCTAAATTCGTTGCTACCGCTGGCCTGGCAGGCAACCTATGCCTCTGATGATCGGGTTGACTGGGGGAGTGGGCTGCGGCAAAACCAGTGCCGCTGTTATTTTCGAGGCACTAGGTATAGATATTATCGATACCGATCAAATCGCACATGAATTAACCAGGCCTGCAGGCAAGGCGATCAGCATGATTCGTAATCTGTTTGGCGACAATTTTATCAGGGAAGATGGTTCACTCGATCGCGCCGCCATGCGGGCGCTTGTATTTTCCGACAAGCATGCGCGACAAAAACTCGAGTCGATCCTGCATCCTCTGATATTGCAGGAAGTGAAACGTCGTATTCCGTTAATTCGTTCCGAATATGGTATTCTGGTTGTGCCTTTACTACTGGAAACAGGAAACTATCTTGAACGGATTGATCGTATCCTGGTAATCGATTGTCCTGAATCTATGCAAGTGGCGCGAACCATTGCGCGCAGTAAACTAAGTGAAGCAGGTGTGCACGCAATCATGGCTGCACAATGTTCACGAAGCGAACGGCTGGCAAAAGCTGATGACGTGATCGTCAATGAACTGGATAGACAACATTTGCAGCAACAAGCGCAAGCATTGCACGAGAAATATCTTTCCATCGCCCGATGTGGCAGTTGAATTACTTTAAAAACATGTGATTACCGTGATCTGTTACGAACTTCCCCTGAATGAGAGAATACGCATACTGCTGCGGCTTGAGGATCTATTCGACAAAATCGATTTTTTTTCTGCCAAGGAAACATCATTCGAACACCATGCCGCACTGGTTGCCCTGTTCGAGATTCTCGATGTCACCAGCCGCTCTGATCTGAAATCGGACCTATTACAGGAATTGGACAAGCAACGCGCATTGTTGGATAGTCTGCGCAAGAATCCGGAAGTCTCTGAAGAGGCGTTAAGCCGCATCCTGCTCGATATCGGGACCACTTTCAGGGGGTTGCTCGAAATCCCGGGCAGGATTGGCGGTCATTTACGCGATAACGAATGGTTGATGAGTATCAAGCAACGCATGAGTATCCCGGGCGGGGCATGTGAATTCGATTTGCCCACCTACCATTATTGGCTGCACATGAATCCTGAAGCACGTCAAACCGATCTTAGAAGCTGGATCATGCCGCTTTCCCCGATACGGGATGGTATCAATATTGTGCTCAATCTGCTCAGGAACAGCGGTAAAAGCTTCCATCACACCGCCGCACATGGGGTATTCCAGCAGGCTGGAGCAGAACATCAGGCCCATCTTTTGCAACTACAGATCGATAACGAGCTGCCATGCGTGCCAGAAATTAGCGCCAATAAATATGCACTCAACATACGCTTCATTCCCACGCAGCCGGACCAAAAAGCCAGTATTTATGAGGAAGACATTCCTTTTAAACTGACTTTCTGCAGTTTGTAAGTGTCAGGCACGAAGAAATTGGAGAAACAATTGAGAAAACCATCTATCGTTAATTGCCCGCAATGTGGTGAGATCGTAGAGTGGACAGACTCGAATCGCTTTCGCCCATTCTGCTCGGAACGCTGCAAAACTGTAGATCTAGGGCAATGGGCAACAGATACCTACCGTATTCCAGATATTGCCGCCAATGCAGAAGACGATCGCGAGCCCTATTAAGGAAACGACTATCGCAAGGAGCATAACAGCTCAGCAAACCAGCTTTTGTTGGTTATAGGCACCAAATTTCGTATAATTGATATTATGTTAAATAACATCTCGGTATATTTTGAATCAGGAGAAAAACTTTGGATTTGATTCTATGGCGCCACGCCGAAGCCAAGGATGGCTTTCCCGATGCCTCGCGCGAACTGACAGAAAAAGGCCTGAAACAGGCACAAAAAGTTGCGCAATGGCTCAAACCAAGATTACCAACAAATACGCGGATTGTGGTCAGCCCTGCCAAACGCACCCAGCAAACAGCGCTAGCATTGGCCAATGAATTTGAAACCCTCGATCAAGTTGGAACAAGCGCAAGGCCTCAATCTGTTTTGACAGCAGTCAATTGGCCGTACGACGACAATACGACCATAGTCATTGGACATCAACCTACACTCGGGGAAATCGCATCTCTTCTACTCTATGGCGATGATGTCGGTTTGAGTATCAGAAAAGGCTCGATCTGGTGGTTTGGTTGCAGGTATCGAAATGGGCAAGAAAATATTGTTTTACGCGCAGCATTGGCCCCGGAGATAATATGACGCAAAGCCTCTTCCTATTGTCATGCACACTTTACTAAAAATAATTTAGAAGTACATTAAACAGTCTTTCTTCCCCAAGCATTTCCTTTCTTACTCACCCCCTAATTCTCATGTCGATACGTGAACAAGCCATCAGCGGTCTCAAATGGACTGCCGGCGGCAAATTGGCTGCACAAATAATCACCTGGGCCATCACTCTAGTCGTTATACGCCTGCTGACGCCTGAGGACTATGGTTTATTGGCAATGGCATCGGTATTTGTGGCATTCATGCTGATGATGTCTGAAGCAGGACTGACGCCAGCTCTGATACAAAAACAGGATCTTGCTGAAACCTCTCTGCGTAATGTTTTCGCCATCGTCATCGTTATCAATTTGGGCTTAATGCTTCTACTCAATCTGCTTGCGCCTGCGATGGCCAATTTTTTTGATGAAGATCGATTAATTTTAATTTTGCAGGTTTTATCGCTACGGTTTCTGTTATCAATTTTTGGCACACTGCCAAGCGTCAGATTGTACCGGGATCTGAAATTCAAGCATCTCTCACTGATGCATCTGGTTGCGACGATCCTGGGCAGCATATTGACACTGATATTGGCTTTCGTCGGACTTGGCGTGTGGGCGTTGGTCCTGGGCAATCTTTTAACGAGTCTTTTCAATGTGGTCACACTGAATGTGATAGCACCCACTCGCCTGTTACCAAATTTCTCTCTGCAAGGCATGCGTAGCCTGCTTGCATTCGGAGGGAACATCACCCTATCGCGTTTGCTTTGGTTTTTTTTTACCCAGATCGATGTGATCATTGTTGGTAAATTGCTTGGTAAGGAAATGCTCGGCTTCTATTCAGTTTCAATGCAACTTGCCTCTCTCCCTGTCCAGCGAGTTTCATCGATCGTCAATCAGGTAGCTTTCCCAGTTTTTTCCAGAATACAAAGCGATCTTGATCAATTTCGCCAGTTCGTACTTAAAGCAATCCGCATTTTAAGTTTGGTTGCGTTCCCAGTGCTATGGGGGATCTCCAGCGTTGCAAACGAAATGGTATTGCTGCTGTTAGGAGAGAAATGGGAAACCGCGATATTGCCATTGCAACTTCTGGCATTGATGATGCCTTTTCGCATGATAGCCAATTTCCTCCCATCGGCAACAGATGCATTGGGCCGACCGGATATAGGGATGAAAAATGTATTGCTGGCTACGGCGATTATGCCGGGTGCACTAATAATCGGGGTTCAGGCTGGAATTGTTGGAGTGGCTGTGACCTGGGCAACGATATATCCATTCATTTTATTTATCAACTATCAACGGTCTTTAAAAGTACTAGAACTGAAATTTAGTGATTTTCTTTATGCTATCTTACCTGCTATTGGATCAGCATTAGGGATGTATACTGCAGTCCGCATGGTCAGTTTATTTCTAGTGAGCTTTAATTTAAATCAGTTGACCACTTTATTAATTATGATTGCTTCAGGTGTATTCGTATACTTTAGTTTTACCTTGCTTATTAACCGAAATAGTTGCAAGGAAGCTGTAGGTTTGTTCAAGTAATAAGGTATTCGTGAGTCAGGGCTACTTTCATTATTTTTAGGCGTGCCTGAAAACGGTTATCGGTTATACAGTTTTCGCAGCAAAGTCTGTCGAGCTTGACGGCGCATGCTGCATAGGTGTAGCCAGAGGCACAACCGGTCTTTTTTTAGGGCGTGTCATCAGTTTAGTAGCCATAATGACGGAAGCGGCGAGATAGATGGCACTGAGGAAGTTATGGGCTCGTTTATCATATTTGGTGGCTATGGCACGCTATTTGTTTGAGTGGTCGAGTAAGCCGGAGGAGTTTCACCTCCATCTCATCACAGACTCCGTACGTGAACCTCTCGATTCATACGGCTCCTGTCGGCTATACCATTAGCACCTTCTCAATGCTAATACTACAGGCAAAGCATACGCCTCTTCCCCGACACGGGTTGGCAAGCGCTTAGCCTGAGCCAACACATCCCCTTCACTCTATTGCCATTGCAGAAATTTCATCGCTAATACGGAATATGATCCGCCCCTCATACATGCATTAATACTTCCCCCCCCCTTTGCGGGTTTCACTTATAGGGTTTTCTCTTAACATCACGTACAAGTTTCCCACGTTCCATAATCGGTTGGCACTACGGATTTTTTCCTGTCGATAATTGTTTTACGTTTGCCAATAATTGTATCGGGTTTGATATTCAAAGCCTGGTAGGTCAGTCAGGTACGGCCAGTGCGCGGGATCCACGGCAAAATTCTTGCCCAGATTGAGTAGCGTGCGCTGTTTGACCTGTTGGCCGATACGCACCGATTCAACCAGACCAGGTTGGTCATTTTGATGTGCTGCCAGTTTTTTTGTGCGGGGAGAAAGGGGTAACTCCTCCTGTCTCTACCGCGACTGCTTGATTTTTCAAATCCTGGGATATAACCCATGCTTTCGCTAGCATTACCATTATTAAAATATTGTAAGGCAAATCAAAATAAGCCAGACTCAGGAAGGCCCCACCAACCGCATACCCAACAAGACTTACTTGGGCCATGGCACCAAGCTGAGCTGCCCACAAAGTATGTGGTGTACCGCGTGCATTTCTCATCAACCATCCAGCCTCACGGAAGGTAGTAATCCAGATGAGGAGAAAGAGAAATAACCCTATGAATCCGTGATTCCCAAGAATTTCAAAGTATATGCTGTGCGCAGCACGAACTATGGTTTCATATTGTCCATAAAGGAAGAAATATTCAGGATATTGGTAGCTCATTCCGGCGCCAAATAATTCATGCTTAGCCACTTCCCATGCCACATGCCAAGCATTTAGCCTTCCGATGGCCGAAGCATCTACCTGATATTCTGAAATAGTTTGCATACGTGTCCACCAGTGCTCGGGGAGCATTGGCAGCATTGCGACTGCAATAATGAAAAAAAGTATTGCCAGAACTCCTTTATTTGGGCTGCGCCACCAAAAAACACCACTCATTGCAATGATGGCAACTAAGGCTCCTCTGGAATGTGATCCAAATGCAGCAATAACGCACAGCAGCATTACTATACTGAGTATATGACGCCATGCCTGTCGCGAAACCTGGAGCTGTAGAAAGTGTATAAGCGGGATAATAATAATGAGTGCCAGTGCGAATTCATTGTTTCCTTCGATAAATGTATCCGGAGGTCCCCATACACGATAGTTTCCCAGTGTAGCAAGTGTAAATGCGCCACCTTTTGCACCCAATATCGCTAATGAACCAATCATAATCCATGCGAATGTCATGATGTGCTCCTTGGTCTGAAGCAACATCAATGTAATGAACGCCATAAAGAAAATCTTCATGGATCGATTCCAGAGCCAGTACCCATCTGATACATTATGGCTCATGAGCCAGGATACTGTTATCCATAAAACAAAAATAGCGAGCAAAACAACTGGTAACCCTAAAAAGGGGGAGCGTCGTTCTTTGGTAAATACGAGGCCAAGTAATGTTACACCTACAGTGAATGCTGCGACTGGTGCAGTCGCGATAAATCCCCATGCATAGCGGTGGGGGTTCATGGTGCTTACCCAAGTCCAAAGCATTACCCCAATCCATGGGCGACGAAGCGCGTGCAAGCCAGCGACCAGGACAATCAGTGCAATAATAATATCTCGTAAGGACACGAAGCAGTAGCCAGTCTATTCCTTAATCCCAGCCACAAGGCGCGGGAGAAAGATGATCATTAAAAGCAATCCCAAACTGCATATAGAAATGATTCCAAGCAATCCGGCAATCAGAAGCTTTGGATCTTCAAGCCAACGTGGACGATAAATCAAGGAGGGTTCATCAACATAATTTGCGAGAAGTGAGCCGATAAATTGCGTTAGAGAATTTTTTTCCCAATTTACAGTGACCGGATAGGAATAATGCATGCCGTCAGCGCCGAGACGATAAAAAGCGATTTTGTCATCAGGGCCGCGCTGAAGAATTAGTTCATCGAGCCTAGCCTGAAGAATACTACTATTGTCACGTAAATTCTGAATTCCGTGATAACGCCCATCTGGTGAGGGGAAAGAAATATTGTAAACGGGATCAACTACTATTGTCCCATCTTGCGTCTGAGCCTCCACTACAGTATGCCCAAATGGACAGGAATCACAGGGTGCAAGCATTACAAGTGTGGCTGGAACATTCATCTCATCTAGGATGGCGGCCAACAATCGGGATTTGTCAGCACAGTCCCCACCTGTTCGCATGATCTGTATTGGAGTTGGGCCAAGTGAAGGAATAAAAAAATAGTTATCATTTTTGGCAAAACCACCGGTGCTGTATATAAGTTCGTTCAGTCGAACTATATCTTGTCCAGTAATGTCGTCACCTTGTGTAACCGTTTGAGAAAATGCCAATAATTCTGCATTGTCAGAACGCCAGTCGAGTAGAACATACAACCCAGCACCAGAAAAAAACAGAGTCAAGAATATTACAGCGAGTTCGAGTTTTTTCATGACATTAGAGCGATATGTAATCATATGTGGTGGCCAAGGTAGTCGGTAAATCTTTAGCTAAAATGATTTGTGATACCCCAAGTATCGGCACATTTCTTTAATATTTTAAGTTTTATGACTTGAGCAATTTTACTTAGAGAGCTTACTCAGAAAGTACAAGTGATTGTTCTTAAGTGTAAATATCGTAAGAATCAATACATGCTTAATTAATTATATTAAACCGCATCTTGTTATAAATAATATTCTTTATAAAACAAGTGGTTGCTAATTATAAATCTCAAACGATTATGAGAAATACTTTTTGAGTAAGCTCTACTTAGTCATCTCGATTTGTTTTGCTTTCTCTTGCCACAAGTTTGATAGACCGAGAAAACAATTTTATCCCCATAAGAAGCAAATGAGCGAGCTATCTGTTCCTTAAAACTGATAATAGCTCAGAGGCATGAGACATAAGGCATAAGGCACTCAATAAATGACTTCTACATTATCGCTGCCTAAATATTCCGCAAGCGACTCGATCAACGCTTCCTGTAGACGCACACGCCAGCGGCGATGCAAATCGATTTCACATATTGCGCTTTGATTACGGAAGTCGATCGATACCGGGCAATAACTCACTGAAACAGTGCTGTCCAGTTCGCTTTCCGGACGGTAAGCAAGCAAAAGCTCCTTCAACTGCTCAGGGCTCAGCAATTTCGAATTCTCTATCTTGATTTTTAGTTTCTTGGCATACATTGAGCGCGCGGTCGCATAATCGTAAATCTCCTTGGCCACGATCCGCTGTTCCGCGCTGTCACGCCCGTTATTGCTAACTAGAACCCGCGCAATCAATAACTGGTCTGCTTTTAGATAACCCTGATGCTCAGCCAGTAAATCATTGTAGATTACAACTTCGTGACGCGCCCAGCCATCGTCGAGCATCACCACCGCCATTTTCCCACGCCGTGACATCTGGGTTCGAATGGCATAAACGATACCGGCAATCAATTGCGGTTCCCGAGCAGGGCTGAGACGATCGAGACGAGTGGGCACGAAGCGACTTAATTCCCTGGCGTAGCTCTCAAATGGGTGGCCGCTGATATAAAAGCCCAACGCCATTTTCTCATGCTGCAACCTGACTTTATCTGCCCAACCTGCCACATTCGCCAATGGCGGAAGTTGCTCTGCATCTGCTGACGCATCAAACAAGCTGGCCTGATGAGCGGCCAGGCTACGCTGTTCGGCGTATTCAAGCGCAATGCCTACCGATGCCAGCAATGCGGCACGATTCATTTCGATGGTATCGAATGCACCAGCTCGAATGAGCGCTTCGATGACGCGGCGATTGACGAGCCGCCGATCGATGCGCTGACAGAATTTGAACAGATCTGTGTATTCCCCACCCCGTTCGCGGGCCTCGATAACGACCGAAATAGCAGCTTCCCCAGTACCCTTGACGGCACCGAGGCCATATCGAATAGTCCGGGCGTCGACTGGAATGAAACGATAAGCTGATCGATTGATATCCGGTGGCAGTATCGTCATGCCATTGGCCTTGCAATCTTCATAGAACACATTGACTTTATCGGTATCGTCCATATCCGACGATAGGCAGGCTGCCATCAGCTCGGCCGGGAAATGGGCCTTGAGATAAGCCGTTTGATAAGCGATCAGCGCATAGGCCGCCGCATGCGACTTATTGAAGCCATATCCGGCAAATTTCTCCATGAGACCGAACAAGGTGATGGCATCCTGCTCGGCCATTTCGTTCTTGATCGCGCCCTCAACAAAAATCGTGCGCTGCTGGGCCATTTCCTCCACTTTCTTCTTGCCCATCGCACGCCGCAGCAAATCGGCCCCGCCAAGACTGTAGCCACCGATCACCTGAGCGATTTGCATGACCTGCTCCTGGTAAATCATGATGCCATAGGTGGGGCCCAGAATCGGCTCAAGACGCGGGTCGAGGTAATCCACCCGCTGCCTGCCATGTTTGCGATCGATAAAATCAGGGATCAAGTCCATCGGACCAGGCCGGTAAAGAGCCACCAGCGCGATCAAATCCTCAAACCGGTCGGGCTTCGCCTTTTGCAACAGATCTTTCATCCCGCGCGACTCAAACTGGAAAATGCCAACCGTGTTACCCTTCGCCATCAGAGCGAATGTTGCAGCATCTTCCAGAGGAATCCCGGACAGCGAGAACAGTTGTCCAGATGGCGATTGCGGCCCACTTGCTTCGCCGCGCGCCGCCAAATGTTGCCGCACATCGGCCACAGCCCGGTCAAGAATCGTCAGGGTCCGCAACCCCAAAAAGTCGAATTTGACCAGTCCGATTTTTTCGACGTCATCTTTGTCGTACTGACTGACAACCGATTCACCCGAATCGGCACAATAAATCGGACAGAAATCAGTAATTTTCCCCGGTGCGATCAACACGCCGCCAGCATGCATGCCAACATTACGCGTCAATCCTTCCAGGCGTTCAGCCAGTTCCAGCAAATTGCGCACATCCTCTTCCTCGCGTGCGCGCTGATTGAGCAAGGGTTCGATTTCCCGGGCCTTCTGCAGGGTCATCCCGAGCTCGAACGGCACCAGCTTGGCCAATTGATCGACAAAGTTATACGGCAGATCCAGTACGCGGCCAACATCGCGCACCACCGCTTTTGCCGCCATCGTGCCGAAAGTTGCAATTTGGGCCACGCTCTCAAAACCATAACGGTCACGTACGTACTCGATCACACGCTCACGCCGGTCCTGGCAAAAATCGATATCGAAATCCGGCATGGAAACCCGTTCCGGATTCAAGAACCGTTCGAAGAGCAGGTCGTAGCACAATGGGTCCAGGTCGGTAATGCCCAACGAATAGGCCACCAGCGAACCCGCACCGGAACCGCGCCCCGGACCGACCGGCACATCATGTCGCTTGGCCCAGTTGATGAAATCCGCCACGATCAGAAAATAGCCAGCGAATCCCATCTGGATGATGGTCTCAACTTCAAAGTCCAGACGGCTCTTATAGATTGCTTGCTTATCGGCCAGCTGCAGCGCTTCCGGAAACAGCTGTTTCAGTCGTGCCGCCAGCCCGGCGTGTGCCTGTTCACGCAGATACTGCTCGATACTCACGCCCGCTGGCGTCGGAAAATCCGGCAAACGATTGACGCCCAACTCCAGCATCAGCGAACACCGCTTGGCAATCTCCACACTGTTGGCCAGTGCGGATGGCATATCGCTAAACAACTGGCACATTTCGGCCTGGGTCTTGAAATACTGTTGCTCGGTAAAATCCCTGGGGCGACGCCGGTCACCCAGCACATACCCCTGCGCGATGCAAACTCTGGCTTCGTGCGCCTTGTAATCATCCGGCTGCATGAATTGTATGGAATGGGTCGCCACGACCGGCAACTGCAGCCTGGATGCCAGATTCGCGGCATTGCTCACCCAGGCATCCTCGCCTGGTCGCCCGCAGCGCTGCACCTCGAGATAGAACCTACCCGGAAACAAATTCGCCCACTCCAAGGCAACCGCTTCTGCGGCAGATACATCAAACTGTGACAGTAGCTGGCCGATTTCGCCCTGCTGCGCGCCCGATAACGCAATCAATCCGTCTGTGCCAATTTCCTCGGCCTGAAACCAGGCCTTTTTCAGCTCAGCCCGGCCGCGCTGCATGTTTTCCCGGTAAGCACGTGACAACAAGCGACACAAGCGCAAATAGCCAGTGAATGACTGGCACAGCAAGAGTAGACGAAAAGGCTTATCCGGATTGTTCTCATTGCTAAGCCACACATCACACCCGGCAATCGGTTTGATACCGGTCTTGCAGGCCTGCTGATAGAACCTGACCAACCCAAACACATTCGATAAATCCGTCAACGCCAGCGCCGGCATACCGTCCTCCTGCGCTTTCGATAGCGCCTCCTCGAGGCGCACGATGCTGTCGACGACGGAATACTCGCTGTGCAAGCGCAAGTGAACAAAAGCAGGATCAACCGGCATGATGATACAATTCAGAAAATTTGGACAGAAAAGGAATTTCACAAACCACCGGAGCACTGCCGCCATGCGTAGCAGGGCTTCCGCTCTCTTGTTTCATTTTACACCATGCCAAAAGCCCCCGAATTACTCCTTCCAGCTGGTTCCCTGGAGAAAATGCACGCAGCGTACGCATTTGGTGCAGATGCCATCTATGCCGGCCAGCCCCGCTACTCCCTGCGCGCCCGGAACAATGAATTTTCATTGCAACAATTACGTACAGGTATTACCGAGGCACACAAGCTTGGCAAGAAATTTTTTGTGGCAAGTAATTTGATGCCACATAACGCCAAGATCAAAACCTATCTACGCGACATGGAACCGGTCATCGCCCTCAAGCCTGATGCCCTGATCATGGCCGATCCGGGACTTATCATGCTGGTCAGGGAAAAATGGCCCGACATACCGATTCACCTGTCGGTACAGGCCAATACTGTCAACTACGTGGCGGTGAAGTTCTGGCAGTCGATCGGCCTGACACGCGTCATTCTTTCACGCGAGTTGTCACTGGATGAAATCAGCGAAATTCGTGATCTCTGCCCGGACATGGAACTCGAGGTCTTTGTCCATGGTGCATTATGCATTGCCTATTCAGGACGATGCCTGTTATCCGGCTATTTCAACCACCGCGACCCCAACCAGGGTACCTGCACCAATTCCTGCCGCTGGGATTACAAGGTCAAGGCGGCTGAAGAGAATGCCTGCGGCGACATCGAGCCCTTGCAAAAGATCGATTTCGATTTCAGCCAGGCGCTTGCATCGGCTGATTCGTCCTCATCCTTTGAAAGCAAGCCCGTCACACGGCACCCTGCAGCAGATCAGGTTTATCTGATCGAAGAAGGCAAACGGCCGGGGCAACTGATGCCGATCATGGAAGACGAGCATGGCACCTATATCATGAATTCAAAAGATTTGCGGGCGGTGGAACATGTTGCCCGTCTCACTGAAATTGGCATTGATTCACTCAAGATCGAAGGACGTACCAAATCGACCTATTATGTCGCGCGCACCGCTCAAGTTTATCGCCAGGCCATCGACGATGCCGTTCAACGACGCCCCTTCGATCCCGCGCTGCTTGGGCAATTGGAAGGACTGGCCAACCGCGGCTATACCGATGGGTTCTACCAGCGCCATCATAGCCAGGAAACCCAGAATTACCTGCGCGGGCACTCAGAATCGTGGCGCAGCCAATATGTCGGCGACATCGCCCATGTCGACAGCACAAATGGGATGGTCGAAATCCTCGTCAAAAACCGTTTCCAAGTCGGAGATCGGCTGGAAATCGTCCATCCTGCCGGCAATCAGGTCATCGAGCTCGAACAGATACAGGATCTGGCTGGCAACCAGGTGAGCGTGGCGCCGGGCAGCGGGCACCGGGTAAAAATTCCACTGACGGGCAATGTTGAGAAAGCATTTGTCGCGCGTTTTTTGTAAACGCAGGTAATCCAAGCTCAGACAGGAGTGGCTCTGGCCTCATCGGGTACGCGTCAGCCTGTCCACTCAGGCCATTTTGTCGTTTCATGCATAAGCACCCCTAACTCCCGGTACCCTCTCCCGCCATTGCGAAGATTCCCGAGGAGGCTGTCCGAGAATAGCGATCGTAGCGAGGGCGAGGCTGGTTGAGTTGGATTTTTCGATCATTTGAGGCGAATAGTCGTTCTATTTAACAAAAAGGATCGTAAAATCCGGCCAATCAGGCTCGTCCGCAGTAGATCAGTCTTCGCTATTCTCGGACAGCCTCCTAGGCAGCATATCCACATTGCCGCTCTCCTCGAGCGTCTGCAAAGGACTGAACTGCACCTGATTCAGGAACGCCGCACATTCCTGTGCATATAACCTGCCTGTAGATGAGCTGGATTGCGGATAACGCTCCGAACAATAGGCATCAATCACAACCTGCAAGGATGACGGATGGCGACACTGGAAACCTTGCGCGGTCAGGTGGTACACCACACCCGCCGGGCCGGAATTAACCTGCTCTTCCAGCTCGAGCTCGTAACGTAGACAATCACTCCCCATTTGATTGCTTCTTTCCTGATCCAGAGCAGCATTTACGGAAACAAGTTTTAAATGTGTCATGTTCGCCCTCAGATTGTGATCAAAAAATGTCAGGAGATCCTCGGGGTTCTTGAGCTTGATTACCGTATCGAGACGCGTCGCCCCAACCAGATAACTGTGCAGCGCAGGTCGATCAAACGACTCCTCTAGCTGTTTCTTGTAAACAATCTCGCGCAGGGATCCGACCCCCAGAAACCAGTTCTCCCCCGGTGGGGGCAAGACAGAAAATCCATTTGACTCAATGCGCGCCCTGGGCACAGCCATTGATGAATCAACCAGCGGCTGCATCGTGCAACCCGCAAGCGATACCCCCAAAATACTCATGCGCAGGCATTGGCGCAGGCTATGCATGGCAACTCCTTTGCGAAAAATCCCCAACAACTGGTAACACAGACTCATATGCACATATTACTCAGCACTGGGAATAAGTGGAAATTTTTTGATACCACAAAACACCTCGCTGGATAGCTGCCGGAATCTCCCACTTCCCGAGATTTCAGGTCGAGGGCGATTTCAAAGAAAAAACGCATGATTGCTTTTAAGAAGCTGTTCGGAAGTCCCTGTTCTATGTCAAGCGCCTCAACATAATGCGGGTCATAGCAATGTAAATCCAGGTTTCTAAGGGTTCAGCCAGTAAAAGTACGCTCAGAATCTGTTTGGGCATGTCAATTCCAGGTCAGTGTGCTCAGCGCTTTGGCAACTGTAGCGTTATTGTTACCGAAAAGCATCTGGATGGCCGCGGCCCATTGGGCCTCGCCAAGACGGTAGTCAAGTTGTGTGCGGCGGCCATTTTGTGCTGCCTTGTCTTTGCGAGCGCAGCGAAGCAATCCAGCTTAACGTCAGTTTGGCTTCGATACCGAGTCGCTTGCCAAGATGCTTGCGGTTTGGAAAACCATTCGTATCCACACACGCCATATACGGTTCGATTACTCAAGTTAGCCTTTCCAAACAATTTCTAAAAGATAATCTGCTACTTTTAAATTCACCCCATTCGCCATCGCGGGCGCGACGAGCCGGATGACAACATTGTTGTCGAATCGCACGGTGGTATCAGGTCAAAATAAAACAGCTTATAATTGCCTGCACGCATTGGCGCAACTTATTCCAAATCAGCCGACATGGGAAAGCAGACATTATTTGCATACAACAACATATATTTGGGCGGGCCAGTTGTCACCACAAGCCGGAAGCCGCTCTATTCAGCGCTGTCCTTGATGCCATACTCGCAACATTGCACCCCCTACTTCGTTCAACCAGAATTCAGGTTAGAGGATGAAAAATTTTACTGTTCTCAGGAATATTCAAAGTTTCATCGGGCATTTCCGTTACAATTACAGCATGCAACGTAGCAGGGTCTCTACCATAAAAAATCTGGATACCGGGTCAGTACCCGGTAATGTCATTTTGATCGGCATGATGGGAGCAGGCAAGACAACTATCGGCAAGCTACTGGCCGGCCAGATCGGCAAAACCTTTATTGACGCCGACCATGAAATACAGGAGCGCACAGGCGTCAGAATCCCGGTAATTTTCGAGATCGAAGGCGAAGCGGGTTTCCGCAAGCGTGAAACCGAAGTATTACGGGAAATTGTACAGTTGCAAAATATTGTACTGGCGACAGGCGGCGGCGCAATCTTGCGGCCGGAGAACCGTGCACTGCTGCGACGGCACGGAACAGTGGTTTATCTATGTGCGCCCGTGAGCGAACTCCAGCGGCGTACGCGTCTGGATAAAAACCGGCCCCTGCTCCAGACCGGTAATCTGCACGCCAGATTACAGGAGCTCTACACGCAACGTGATCCCATTTATCGTCAGACCGCACATATCATTGTCGATAGCGGCAGACAAGGCGTGCGTGTCCTTGTGCAAAAACTGATCCAGAAACTGCTGCAGTTCAAGCCCGAACGGGCTGAACATCCGCCCAGACATCCGTCGCCCAATAAAGAATCCGAATAAATTTCATCTTCGCCGTTTGCGATCCTTCTTGAACCCCGGCAAATCAACCATCCATCCCGACCACCAGTGATCTGCACAAAACCGATAAGCCAGCGCAGCAATAATTTCACAAATATGTTCACTGACATCAATGAGGCACAGGGCACAGACATCTCATCCTATCATCATATTGATTTAGAAGGCGTTATACATGAAAGCAATCGAATCAGTCAGGGTCAGGCTTGATGCCCACCCAGAAAACCGCAGCTACCCCATTCATATTGGCCAGGATCTATTAACCCGAGTCGATTTGCTGTTACCGCATCTCCCCGCCAAGAAAGCTGCAATCGTAACCAATACTACTGTAGCACCGCTTTACCTGGATACGCTGCGTACTGCCCTCAGCCAAGCCGGTATCGAAACATTTGCCGTCATACTTCCGGACGGCGAGCAATACAAAAACTGGGAGACGTTAAACCAGATTTTCAATGCCTTGCTCGAACATCGCTGTGAACGCAAGACCCCTCTTATTGCGCTGGGTGGAGGCGTTATCGGGGATCTGACCGGATTTGCGGCCGCGTCTTATTTGCGTGGGGTCCCTTTCATCCAAATTCCCACCACATTGCTTGCGCAAGTAGACTCTTCAGTAGGCGGCAAAACCGGCATCAACCATCCGCTTGGCAAAAATATGATCGGTGCCTTCTACCAGCCGCAGCTGGTGCTCGCCGACAGCACGACGCTCGCCACCTTGCCAGAAAGGGAATTACGTGCCGGCATTGCAGAAGTCATCAAGTACGGGCTGATATACGACGCTGATTTCTTTGATTGGCTGGAGCGAAATATCACGCAATTCCTGGCACGGGATGCGGAAACGGTCCAGCATGCAATCCGCCGCAGTTGCGAGATAAAAGCCGAGATCGTATCGTTGGATGAACGGGAAAGCGGCCTGCGGGCTTTACTCAATCTCGGCCATACTTTTGGCCATGCCATTGAGAATGCCATGGGCTATGGCGCCTGGCTCCACGGCGAAGCCGTCGCAGCGGGCACCGTCATGGCGGCCGATCTCTCCAGCCGCCTGGAACGCATCACACAGCAGGATGTCGAACGAATCAGATGTTTATTCGAAAAAACGGGTTTACCCGTTCAAGGACCGCATATCAGCCCCGAACGCTATCTGGAGTCGATGCAACTGGACAAAAAGGTAGAAAGTGGGGCCATCCGCTTCATTCTGCTCAACCGTATTGGCGAGGCTGCATTGGTCGACAATGTGCCTGCGCCAGTTCTGTCAGAAACCCTGTCAGCCTGTATCGCCAATGAATAATGCGTTAGCGCCTTATGCGGTCTCGGACGCTAATTCACTTGGCCGCCATATTCGCGAGGATCCTCCTACCGGACGCAGCGAGTTCCAGCGTGATCGGGATCGCATCATCCATTCGACCGCATTCCGACGGCTTGAATACAAAACCCAGGTATTCGTCAACCATGAAGGCGATCTGTTTCGCACACGCTTGACGCATAGCCTGGAAGTTGCCCAGATTGGGCGCTCCATTGCCCGGAATTTGGGTCTCAATGAGGATTTAGTGGAGGCGATCGCACTCGCTCATGACCTGGGTCACACACCTTTTGGCCATGCTGGACAGGATGCTTTGAACGACTGTATGAAAGGATATGGCGGATTCGAGCATAACTTGCAATCCCTGCGCGTGGTCGATCAGCTGGAAGAACGCTATGCAACATTCGACGGGCTGAATTTGTGTTTTGAAACGCGTGAAGGTATTCTAAAAAGAGTTTCCAGGCAGAAGGCCCAAAGTCTGGGCAAATTGGGCGAGCGCTTTTTGTGCGACCGGAGAGCTTCACTGGAGGCGCAGCTTGCCAACCTGGCCGATGAAATCGCCTACAACAACCACGATGTGGATGATGGCCTGCGCTCTGGCCTAATCACCTTGGCACAACTCGAGGACGTCACCATATTCGCACAACATCTGCATCAGGTCAGGCAACGCTACCCAAACCTTGCAGGCCGACGCTTGATCCACGAAACGGTGCGCAGCATGATCAATACGTTAGCCATGGATTTAACCATCCAGAGCAAGACCAATATAATAGCGATTGAACCGCGAAATCCAGACGAAGTGCGCGCAGCGTCTCCATTAATCGGTTTCAGTAATCACATGAAGCGAGCGCAGCAGGAGCTGAAACGCTTCCTGCACAAGAATCTGTACAAACACTATCAGGTGATGCGCATGAGCAATAAAGCTCGTCATACGATCAAGAAATTGTTTACCGCATTCGAGCAAGAGCCTGCGCTATTACCCCCCAAGTATCAGCACAAATTTCTTGATTATGGACACCAAGCCATCGCCGATTATATCGCGGGCATGACCGATCGCTATGCGATCAAGGAATATCAACGTTTATTCGCCATTACCGAACAATGAGGGAAAGTCTGTGAATATCATCATTTACCTGAAAACGACTCTGAAAAACCAGTTATGGTGCTGGTGCATGCTAGTAGGTATCCTGGGTTTGTCAGGAAATGTGGCCGCCAATTCAGGCCCGGGCGATTTCGTCGCCGCCGCCGGGAAAGGACAATTTTCTCGTGTAAAAGCGATGCTGGATGAGCCAGGCGACAAGATCGGGCTTGCCGAGAAGAATGCCGCACTTTTAGCCGCATCTCAAATGGGACGTGACAGAATCGTCGAAATTCTACTCGCTGCAGGAGCGGAAATCGACACAAGATCGGAACAGGGCTACACGCCCTTACTGCTGGCGACACGCGATGACCGGCCCGATGTCCTGCAAATACTGTTGGCGGCAGGCGCAGATAAGGATGCGGCATCCGATGACGGCATGACGGCCATAATGCAGGCAGCACATCGCAATCGTCTTGAGATCTTGCGTGTCCTTATCCAAACAGGCGCCGATGTCCATGCCGCTACCGAAGAAGGTGTGACCGCATTGATGTTCGCCGCACAAATGGGATATCAGGTCGCCGTACAGGAACTGGTCAGGGCAAAGGCCGATGTCAACGCACAAACCCAAAGTGGTGCAACCGCCTTGATGCTCGCCGCACAGAATGGCCATCAAGGCGCGACCAGATCCTTACTGGCAGCGGGTGCCGATATCAACACCAAAGCGGTGAATGAAGCCACGGCACTTTTCCTGGCAAAAAAATATCAGCATACAGGGGTCATGGAACTTTTAATCAAGGCAGGCGCACAAAAATAATCAGCAACATTCGCAATTTTTCATGAAGCTTGTCAAGACGTCAGTACTGTTCGGAACCCATGACGCTGTCTTGGCGCGATATCGCCCGATATATAATTCCCTACAGGGTACCTCTAAAAATTCAGAGTTTTAAACAAGACGGGGCGAGAACAAAAAATGTTGACGCCGCATATGATGGATATGTCAGGAGACGTTTTTTGTGAAACACGACGTATTGTGACGAAATATGGATTTTTAGAAGCGCCCTACATGCATGCTGACTCTGAAATAGATCATCGATCCAGTCCTTTACGGGGACAACGCGTCCAGTCATCTGTTTGCAAGATACCAATATTCTGACTAGGAGGCTGTCTGAGAATAGCGATCGTAGCGAGGGCGAGGCTGGTTAAGTTGGATTTTTCGATCATTTGTGGCGAATAGTCGTTCTATTTAACGAAAAGGATCGTAAAATCCGGCCAATCAGGCTCGTCCGCAGTAGATCAGTCTATTCTCGGACAGCCGCCTAGCTACCATTCCAATCAACTTTATATAAAGGAAATAGCATGAAAATTATTATATTTTTGTTACTTCCCGTCCTGGGACTTGCAGGATGCGGAGGAAAAGAATCAACCGAGCAAGCTACCCAGGATGAATCCCAGAAAATGTTGATGATGGATGAAGTCACCACTATTGATGAGCTTCCTTCCTTTCTGAAAGAGGGATTATCCGAAGAAGAGCAAGATGCGCTCAGAAAACAAATCATGCCTACACTAGATGATGGCCTCACTCCCGAGGAACGCTTCCAGAAATTGCGCCGGGACGCGGAAGCAGGCGATCCGGATGCCCAGAATGCCCTGGGCGCAATGTTTTACTCTGGCGAAGCGGTTTCCCGTGACGCTGCCGGCAATATCATGGATTACGATCCCGTCTCTGCTGCCGGCTGGTTCTTCCGTGCCGCCGAGAAAGGACATGCCGAAGCGCAATTCAACTTGGGGCTACTTTATCTCCAAGGCGACGGCGTTGAGAAAGATGCCGAAGCAGCATTGAAATGGTTTACCAATTCTGCAGAACAAGGCAATGCTGACGCACAAAATAATCTCGGCGTGATTTATCTTACCGGCGAGGGCGTAGAACAAGATACCGATGAAGCCATCAAATGGTTTGAGAAATCAGCCGAACAAGGAAATGAAGAAGCCAAGGAGAACCTTGAAGCAATTCGCTCAGGACAGAATTAAGGTGAAAATTGAGTAGATTATTACTCGTGGTCGCTTAAGTAGTGCGCGACCACGGTAATCAATCGATCCTCAATCCCCTACCCAGCGAATGATCTTCAAATAATATAGACGTGTACCCCTGTCATGACGTGGACAGTCCGGGATAAACATATCGCGCTGTGCATGATTGCGGCACAGCCTCTCTTTTCTCACCTTTCCCCCCATAATTCAGTGAGTCTTTGATCCCGGCCACAACGGCTACGGTAAAATTTATAGCGAATCGGGTTCTTCAGATAATAATCCTGGTGGTATGCTTCCGCCGGATAAAAATCAGTAACAGGTAGAATCTCCGTCACGACCGCTTGTTCAAAGCGGCCTGATTGATCGAGTGCAGCACGGGATGTTTCCGCCTGCTGACGCTGGATGTCATCCTGCACAAAAATTGCGGACCGGTATTGCGGCCCCTTGTCACAAAACTGACCATCCGCTGTCAGTGGATCAATGGTTGGCCAGAATGCGGCCAATAGCCGCGCATAATTGGTTTCGGCCGGATCATAATAGACCTTGACTGCTTCGATATGACCAGTCTTGCCGCTGCTGACTTGCTCATAAGTCGGATTCACCACATGCCCGCCAATATAACCGGAGAGGGTGGCCTTTACCCCCGGGACTTTGTCGAAGTCTGCCTCCGTACACCAAAAGCACCCACCGGCAAAAATGGCCACTGCCCAATCCGACTGTTCTGGCGTATCCTCCTGATAATTGCTCGCCCCAACTGAAGCTTCTCGCTCCAATGGCTGGCATCCCACCAACACACCCAGAAATAGCAAACTTGTTATGCGCAATAAGTGATTTAGCATAGCCATCATCAGCCTCTCAACTCAGGAATCGTCTCCCCCTTGGGCACAAACTTGAGCGCCAGACCGTTGTTGCACCAGCGCTCTCCGCGAGGGGGCGGGCCATCATTGAACACATGCCCCTGATGCCCGCCACAGCGTGCACAATGATATTCGGTACGCGGCATGATCAGTTTAAAGTCACGTTTTGTGGCGATATGACCGGCAATCGGCTGCGTGAAACTGGGCCACCCCGTTCCACTGGCATACTTATGCTGGCTTTCGAACAACGGCAAATAGCAGGCCGCGCATAGATAGATCCCTTCGCGGTATTCATCATTGAGCGGACTGCTGCCCGGCTGCTCGGTATCCTCTTCAAACAGTACACGGTAAGCTTCGGGCGACAACAGGGAACGCCATGCCTCATGAGGTTTGTCGAGCGGCGTCACGGTAACAGGATCAATTTTCATTTTAGTTTGCGTGTCGGAAATCGATTGACGTGAACAGGCAGCGATCAAAGGCCATGCAGCCAAGACCGCGCTACCTTGCAGAAATGTACGACGTTTCATGATCATAGTACCTCAATTTTGCAATTCCGGAATTTTCTGACAAATTCGGAATCCAGGCCTTATCATTGCAGGCACATTCAGGCCGGGCATCCAAATATTGTGCTGAGGTGCAAAACTTCACCCTTCACTTCACAGCTTGAATAAACTAAACTGTACAAACTTCGGTCACACTTCACACTTTTATATGACATCGCATCTGGACCAGTGTTGCGCTGCCATTTGCATCCAATATTGTCACCCACGCCAGATAGCCAAATAAATTTTATGCCCCAGCAACAGAATCTGTTTCCCGAACAGGCACCTGACACATCTCAGGAAGAAATTGCAAGCACTGCGCTTCAACTGACCTCACAACATGGCCGTCTTTCGCCGGATCAGCAACGTTTCAACCGTTTGCTCAAGCGGATCGATAATCTTAAGAGCCAACTGGCAAAGATTGAAACGCTTTGTGACGCACATCGGCCAGCATACCATCTCACACTGTCACCATTACACGAGCGACATTCCAGTCTTATTCGCGAACTGGTACTTCAGCTGCATGCAAGACTCCAAGGCAAAGGTTTGAGTGCGGCGTTCAAACGTGACGCCAAAACCATACTCTGCCATTTCAGCCAGACACTTGCAATACAGGGTGACGAGGAAATGCGACACCTCCATGACCAATACAGCACTGAAAGTCTTGCAGAAAAACAGCAGAATATGTGTGACGATATGCGGGCCATGATGGAAGACGTCTTCGACCTCTCCCCATCCGAGGATGAACCATTGGACAACATCGAGGACTTGCTACATGCCAGCCTGAAACAGTTGCAGGAAGCCAACGCTGCAGAAGAAGAGAAACGTCAACACAAGCAGCGGCGCAAAAAAAAGACCAGCACCCAAGCCAAGGCGGAGGAAACGCAGCAAGAAGCGGAAAGCATGCTACGCAAACTCTTCAGGCAGCTTGCAAGCATGCTGCACCCCGATCGGGAAAATGATCCGGAAAAGCGCGCCCATAAGACCGAACTAATGAGTGAAGCCAACAAAGCCTACGAAAGCCGCGACTTGGTCACTCTGCTGAAAATTCAGCTGCACCTGGAATTAACCACTCAAGAGTCGATTGCCCAATTGGCTCAGGAGAAAATCACTTCATTAACTGTGCTACTCAAGCAGCAGATCAAAACGCTCGAAAATCAATTGCACACGCGTCGCCAGAGCGCACTCCAGGAATTTGATCTCACGCCCTATGACACGCTGACCAAGACGACGCTGACTCGCAATCTCAAACAAACGGAATGGTCTCTCCAACAGGCGATACGTGAGATGGAACTGGACCTGGAACGGATAAAAGACGACAAAATCCTCAAGGTTTGGCTGAAAGAACAAAAGAAATTACTGACACAACCTTCTTTCATCGATTTTTCTGACCTGTTTGGAATGCGTTGAATCTGGAAGCATGCCGCTTCCGGATTCAACGCATGGGTTTATTCGATTCCGAAACCGCGCTATCCCGCCCATCGGCTACAACGCTTTGAATCATCAGTCATCACATACATGCCGGTCACTTTCGTCGGCTTCTTCCTGCAGACCATAGAACTGCGGCGGCTGTATCAGGCTTTGAAACTGTTGGCTGCATGCCTTGATTTGCTGCATACTCGGATGCCCAGCGACCTCCATCCCGAATGCCAACGCCCGTTCCTGAGCTTCCTGTCGTTCCCCAGCCCGGCATAACGCTTCGATTTCTGTGCTGGCTTGATGCGATTTCTGTTCGAATGCTTTCAATTCTGATCGATCGATTTTTTCAATACAAGCCTGAAAACCCTGCATCTGCTGCAGCATTTCCTGCATTTGCGCGCCATCCATGCCTGGTGGGATCTGGGCATAGCTGTTGACAGACATGAGTGCCAACAATCCAATCCATATGAATTTCATGTTTTTAACCTTATTATTTGGTCGCTGATTTCATCAACGATGATGGATCACATGCGGCATCGCCGCTTTTAAATAATAGACCATAGACCACAATGTCAGAAACGCGGCCAGATAAATCAGCCATGTGCCCACGACTTGCGCGTCAAAATAATTGCCTATTTTGTCATGGTAAAGCAACAATGGAATAGCGATCATTTGCGAGACCGTCTTGATTTTTCCCAGAAAAGAGACCGCTACGCTCCTGGATTTGCCAATCTGCGCCATCCATTCTCGCAATGCGGAAATCGTAATCTCACGCCCGATGATGATCAACGCAATCGGCGCATCAAGCCGCTCCAGGTAGACCAACACAATCAAAGCTGCCGCAACCATCAACTTGTCCGCCACCGGATCAAGAAAAGCGCCAAATGCGGAGGTTTGGTTGAGCATCCGGGCCAGATAGCCATCCAGCCAGTCAGTCAGGGCGGCGCCACCAAAAACAAGGGTAGCAGCCAGATTTTGCCCGGCTGGCGACAGCCAGTCAGCAGGTAAATAAAAAATCCCGACAAACAGCGGTATAGCCATGATACGCAGCCATGTCAGGAAATTAGGAACATTCATTAGCATGATATAGAAAAGTGATTAATCTGTTTTTTTGTATCGCACATTCAATAAGGATTTTCAGGATTCGATCAATTTAATCATTCCTGTTGGCAAAATGGCCTGCTCTTTTCAAATGTACGAACCCGTCATGCTCACCCATTCGATAATAATGTTACGGACCGAATCACACAACTTTCAAGATGTAGACAAGCCCGCCTGCCGGCAAGGCATGTCCCCAGCCGAGTAGGTATCAAAACAAAAGCACCAATAATAGCGAGACTGCGACTGGTACCGGCCAGGAATCGAAAACTCCGGATGCAACCATACCAGCAAACACTGTCTGGCAAGATTACACCAGCCCCCGAACAGCGGTTTGCCAGCCAGCGTAAAGCCGTGCTCTCTTCTCCTCCTGCATGGAAGGCGTATAGACGCTGGCACGTCGCCAATAGCGCTCGACTGCCTCCAACCGTGGAAACAACCCCGCATAAAGCCCGGCAAGACATGCTGCGCCCAGTGCAGTGGCTTCCGTCACCTCTGGCACTTCCACGGGTTTATTCAGCATATCGGCAAGAAACTGGCACATAAACCGGTTGGCAACCAGTCCGCCATCGATGCGGAGTATTGCCGCCTCATGATTGCCATCCTCTTCTATTGCCGCGATCAGATCCCGAGTCTGGTAGCCCTGCGCCTCCAAAGCCGCGCGAACAATGTGCGCCCTGCTTGTCTCGCGAGTCAGGCCATTGATCATACCACGCACATCCGGCCGCCAATAGGGTGCGCCCAGCCCGGTAAAGGCGGGTACGAAATAGACTTCATTGCTATCCGGCACACTGAGCGCCAACGCCTCGCTGTCAGCGACATCCTGAAAAAGACCCAATCCATCCCGCAGCCACTGGATCGCCGCACCGGCAACGAAAATCGAGCCTTCTATGGCATAAGTCATTTCACCATTCAGCCGGTAGGCGGGTGTGGTCAGCAAGCGGTGATGCGAGCGCCTAAAGCCGGTGCCTATATTCATGAGCGCAAAACAACCCGTGCCATAGGTCGATTTCACCATGCCAGGCCTGAAGCAACCCTGCCCGATCAACGCAGCATGTTGATCGCCGGCCATACCGCCGATAGGGATTTCGCGACCGAACAACGCACGATCCGTCACACCGAAACCGGCTGCATTGTCTCTCACTTCGGGCAGAATAGCAGCCGGGATATCGAACAGCGTCAGTAATTCATCATCCCATTTCTGCTCGACAATATTGAATAACAGCGTGCGGGCTGCATTCGTCACATCGCTGGCATGCACGCGGCCGCCCGTCAAATGCCACAGCAGATAGCAATCCACCGTCCCAAAGGCCAATTCACCACGCCGTGCGCGGGCACGCGCACCCTCGACGTTATCCAGTATCCAGGCGATTTTACTGGCAGAAAAGTAAGGATCGAACAGCAACCCGGTCCTGGCTGATACCATCGGCTCATGCCCCTGTGCGCGCAATTGCTCGCAATAAGCACTCGTCCGCCGGTCCTGCCACACAATCGCGTTATAGACTGGCTTGCCACTGTTGCGATCCCACAAAATGGTTGTCTCGCGTTGATTGGTAATGCCAATCGCCGCGATCGATGCGGCCGTGTCACGCCCCGCATCCAGCAGCCGGCGACAAACCTCCAGCGTATCGCACCCTATCGCCTCCGGGTCCTGCTCGACCCAGCCCTTGGCCGGATAATGCAGCGTAAGAGCTTTTTGCTGCATACCCAGCACCTTCAGCTCGGCAGAAAATAAAATCACGCGGGTACTGGTTGTGCCCTGATCGATTGCCAGGATTGTCGGTTGTTTATTCATGACCCAATGTTACCCATATACATCAAGATTGCTTCGCTGCGCTCGCAAAGACGGGGCAGTAAAAAACGACAGCCGCACATACCTTTATCGCCGTCATGGTCTGGCCCAACGGGCTGCAGCCATCCAGACGCTTTTCGACGACCCTGCATCGCTGCCCAGGACATGGCATTGATGAGATGGGTTCAAAATAGAAATTTCCAAACAGCTTCTCGCTATGTTGCCGTGCCACCTGACCGGGAGGATGTCCGCAGGATAATCCGCCAGATGCGTGACCATGCTAACACATGGCGGATTCAGTTCAACATAGCGCAAAACAGGTGAATGGATACTACTGGCGATTATTACCCTACTGTCTGCCTGACGAGATGGACGGCATCAAGGCCGGGTTGACGTTGAGCTGGATTGGCTTCACTGCGCTCACAAAGACGGCTTCGGTGGATGAACCCACCACCCACAACCCGTCTTGGCGAGGCCCAACGGGCCGCGGCCATCCAGCACCGCCGGTGCCTCACCATTTCAGCTCGGCCCAGCAACTTGCGCAAGCCCATCACCGAATATTCATTCGTGCCCACCCGTGGTTGATTCAAACCACGAATGGACACGAATAATGATAGCCACTTCGGTTGTGTTACGCCCGTAATTGGGCCGGTTGTCACGCTTTCGCCTTGCCAGCACAAACGCATCTTTCTTTATTATCGACCTGTTCCTGGAGTTCGCCTGGGGTTCGCAGCATCCACTTATCACTCGTCGTTAGCGACCTGACCCCTTCCGTGTTCCTTCACGGCTCCTAAGAGCTTGTTAATGAACCCTTATGGATAATTAAGCCAATGCACTCATACCATGGCGCTTTACAATATTCAGTAATTTCAGTGATGGACCACTCGGATGTTTATCACCTATTTCCCACTTTTGCACGGTTGAAATACTGGTATTCAGTAATACGGCAAATACGGATTGACTGACATTAAGACTTTCACGCAAGGCTTTAATGTCATTAGGTGAGATGGGTTCAACTGTCAGCCGACACAGCGCCTGTATTTCTGACATTCGGCGTTTATCGATCAAACCTGAGCGATGCAGTCCTTCGGCAGTTTCCTGCATTTCTGCTAATAAACGACTTTGTTTATATGTCATCTTTCCTTACCTCTTTCAATTCACCCGCAACAATCGCTTGTTGTAACTGATGCGGTTCTTGTTCCAACCAACTTCCAGCAACGACTTGCAAGACCCTAAGCGCCTGATCAGAAATACTGTCACGCTCATTCTTGGCAAAACCATACAGAAAGAACCATTGACCTTTAATTTTACTAGGAGGCTGTCCGAGAATAGCGATCGTAGCGAGGGCGAAGCTGGCTGAGCGG
>NZ_JBEUDO010000069.1:0-12082 GCF_050584665.1 Nitrosomonas sp. ANs5 | reverse complement strand
ATAAATCCTATAATGTGAATAGACAAATAAACATTCAGTTGTGAAGTATTTTAACTTAAGAGATAATAAACGTTTTTGCCGGCTTTTGTTGTCGTATGGCGCGGAAGATCGGGCTTGGTCTTTTGAATAATTCGAGGGTGAGAATAAATGAAGGAAGCATTTAAGGATTTCGACGCGCCAGTATTCAAAAATTTGACTAGTGCTATCCGCGCACTGGCTATGGATGCTGTCCAAAAAGCCAATTCTGGCCATCCTGGCATGCCAATGGGCATGGCAGAAATCTCCGAAGTGCTGTGGATTCATCATTTGCGCCATAATCCCGCCAATCCCAAATGGGTCGATCGTGATCGTTTCGTATTGTCAAATGGCCATGGTTCCATGTTGCTGTACGCATTGCTGCATTTGTCGGGGTATGACGTAACCATCGAGGATATCAAGAATTTCCGTCAATTGCATTCCAAGACGCCCGGTCATCCAGAGTATGGCTATACGCCAGGGATTGAAACGACGACAGGCCCATTGGGACAGGGTATAACCAACGCGGTGGGCATGGCGCTGGCGGAAAAAATTCTCGCACAAGAATTCAATCGCCCTGGATTTTCAGTTGTGGATCATCACACCTATGTGTTTTTAGGCGATGGTTGTCTGATGGAAGGTATTTCGCATGAGGCCTGTTCGCTGGCCGGCACGTTGAAACTGGGTAAGCTGGTCTGTTTCTATGACGATAACGGGATTTCCATTGACGGCCATGTGGAAGGCTGGTTCACGGATGATACGCCGAAACGCTTCGAGGCCTATGGCTGGCACGTCATACCGGATGTGAATGGGCATGATCCTGAAGCAATCGAGGCGGCCATCGAGGCAGCGAAAAAAGTGCAGGATAAACCCACCATGATTTGCTGCAAAACGGTTATCGGAATGGGCTCGCCGAATAAGGCCAATACCCACGCAGTACATGGTGCGGCATTGGGAGACGAAGAAATTGCTGCTGCCCGTCCGCATATCGGTTGGCATCATTTACCTTTCGAGATTCCACAAGATGTTTACGATGCATGGGATGCGCGTACCAAGGGCCAAGCGCTGGAGAGCCAGTGGAATGCGATGTTTGCAGAATATGCCAAGAAATACCCAGCTGAAGCGGCGGAATTCAATCGCCGCATGGCTGCCGAACTGCCGGCCAACTGGTCCGATCACGTCGATGGGGTCATCAGTCAAATCAATGCCAGAGAGGAAACTATCGCTACGCGCAAGGCCTCACAAAACGCGATCGAGGCACTGGCGCCGGTGCTGCCCGAATTGGTGGGTGGGTCAGCTGATCTGGCAGGTTCCAACCTGACGATGTGGTCTGGCTCCCAAGGGGTGGGTGCGGACACTGCGGGTAACTATATTTACTATGGTGTCAGAGAATTTGGAATGAGCGCCATCATGAATGGGATGTCACTACATGGCGGCATCATCCCGTATGGCGGAACGTTCCTGATGTTCTCGGAATATGCTCGCAATGCCTTGCGCATGGCAGCATTGATGAAAATTCGCAATATTTTTGTATTTACCCATGATTCGATCGGCTTGGGTGAAGATGGTCCGACCCATCAGCCTGTCGAGCAGACAGCGACGCTGCGTCTGATTCCGAATATGGATATCTGGCGGCCATGTGATACCGTGGAATCTACCATCGCCTGGGTACGTGCTATAGAACGGCGTGATGGGCCAACTTCCCTCATATTTAGCCGCCAGAATTTGCCGTTCCAGAAACGGGATGCGATGACAATCGGCCTGATCAGCAAGGGCGGCTATATCCTGTCCGATGCGGCTGATGGGAAACCACAGGCAATCATTATTGCGACCGGTTCTGAAGTGGGATTGGCCATGGCTGCGCAGAAAGTGCTGGCTGAATCCAATGTGATGGTACGTGTCGTGTCAATGCCTTGCACGAGCGTATTCGATAGACAGGAACAGGACTATCGCGAGAGTGTGTTGCCCGCCGGGATCAGGCGTGTGGCCGTGGAAGCCGGTGTGACCGATTATTGGCGCAAGTATGTTGGCCTGGATGGCGCGGTGATCGGGATCGATACATTCGGTGAATCGGCGCCAGCAGAGAAACTGTTCGAGTATTTCGGATTTACGGTCGACAACGTCGTCAATGCGGTGAAAAAGATTCTGTAAATGAATGGATGAAATTCGATTTTCGTCGATAGCACAAGTTTTTGCATAAGGAGATAGTTGTATGACAATTAAAGTTGGTATCAATGGTTTTGGACGTATCGGACGAATGGTTTTTCGTGCTTCCGTTGAGAAGTTTAGCGATATAGATGTCGTAGCGATCAATGATTTGCTTGAACCGGATTATCTCGCGTACATGTTGACACATGACTCCGTGCATGGTCGTTTCAATGGTGAGGTATCGGTAGAAGGCAACAATCTGGTCGTCAACGGCAAGAAAATACGCCTGACCGCAATCAAAGATCCAGCTGAGTTGAAATGGAATGAAGCCGGTGTCGACGTGGTCGTGGAATCAACCGGACTTTTCTTGACCAAGGAAAGCTGTGACAAACATTTGCAGGCAGGTGCCAAGAAAGTCGTCATGACAGCACCTTCCAAAGATGACACGCCGATGTATGTCTATGGTGTTAATGACAAGAGCTATCATGGTGAGGCCATTATTTCTAATGCTTCATGTACGACAAACTGCCTGGCGCCGATTGCTAAAGTATTGAATGATACCTGGGGAATCAAGCGCGGGCTGATGACGACTGTGCACGCTGCAACCGCCACTCAGAAAACCGTTGATGGACCTTCCAACAAGGACTGGAGGGGCGGACGTGGCATTCTGGAAAATATTATTCCGTCATCGACGGGGGCTGCCAAAGCGGTTGGCGTGGTCATTCCTGAGCTGAATAAAAAGCTGACAGGGATGGCATTCCGTGTGCCAACCTCTGACGTTTCGGTTGTAGATCTGACTGTCGAGCTGGAAAAAGATGCTTCCTACGAGGATATATGTAATGCCATGAAATCGGCGTCTGATGGTCCGATGAAGAACGTATTGGGCTATACCAATCAGAAAGTGGTATCTACCGACTTCCGGGGCGAAAGCTGTACCTCGGTCTTTGATGCCGAAGCAGGTATCCAACTGGACCGAAACTTTGTGAAGGTTGTTGCTTGGTACGACAACGAATGGGGTTATTCCTGCAAGGTATTGGAAATGGTGCGGGTGATCGCCGGGCACTGACCATGCTGAAATAGCAAGGCCTGCAAGAGTAAATGGTGTCGATGAAGGGTATCTGTATAGCCCGGACTGGACACCAGTGACGGAGCATGCGGATTGGCCGAACGGTGACGGTTAGTTGGTTCGCATGCTTCGCCGATGATAGGCCAGTCAAGTTTTCCTTGAAAATCGTAGCGGGTAAGTCTGCAAATAATTGTCATGCAGTCAATGGGGCAAGGCGTTGCAGCATCATGGGTTCAAGCTGTTGAATTGTTATATTCCGTGCCTGGTGACTGTTGACAGGAAAAACCAGCTTGAGACAACCATCGAGTAAAACGCATTCCTGACCTTGGTAGCTGGACTTTCGCGATTATTCTTCCTGAATTCAAATACCGGAAGGTAACCATCTTCCGCTTCTTTACTAACATCCGTAAGATATGGAGTTAATGTGTCCGTCATTAAACTGATAGATCTAGACTTAAATAATAAACGTGTCTTTATCCGTGCTGATCTCAATGTGCCGATCAAAGACGGGAAAGTCACTTCAGATGCGCGAATTGCTGCATCCATGGCTACCATCAATCATTGCGTGGCGCAAGGCGCGAGAGTGATGGTCACTTCCCATTTAGGTCGCCCTGAAGAAGGTGTATGGACTGCTGAAAATTCCCTTCAGCCCGTGGCTGATGATATTGCCAAGCGTCTGGGAAAGCCTGTTCGCCTAATCAAGGACTGGATGGATGGTGGATTTGAAGTCGCAGCGGGCGAGCTGGTGGTCCTGGAAAACTGCCGAATCAACAAGGGTGAGAAAAAGAACAACGAGGAGACTGCGCGAAAATATGCCAGTCTATGCGACATCTTCGTGATGGACGCTTTTGGTACGGCGCACCGTGCAGAAGCGTCAACCCATGGGATCGCACAATATGCACCGGTTGCCTGCGCAGGAATTCTGCTGACAGAGGAGCTTGATGCGCTCACCAAGGCGCTGCATGAGCCGGCGCGACCAATGGTGGCGATTGTCGGGGGATCCAAAGTTTCTACCAAACTGACGGTTCTGGAATCCCTTTCCGAAAAGGTGGATCAGCTAGTGGTTGGTGGCGGAATTGCCAATACCTTTCTCAGAGCAGCGGGTCATAATGTTGGCAAGTCGCTCTGCGAAGACGATCTGGTGCCAGTTGCCAAATCGCTAATGGATAAAATGCAGGCACGCAATGCGACTATCCCAATCGCGGTCGACGTCGTAGTGGGCAAGAATTTTTCAGCCGAAGAGCCGGCAGTTCTGAAAGCCGCAGACAACGTCGCCGATGACGACATGATTTTTGATATCGGTCCTAAAAGCGCGCAGGAACTGGTTGACATTATCATGCAGGCTGGGACGGTCGTTTGGAACGGTCCAGTCGGTGTGTTTGAGTTTGATCAATTTGGCGAAGGTACACGTGCGATTGCCAAAGCGATTGCCGAAACCAGCGCTTTCACTCTGGCAGGAGGGGGAGACACTATCGCGGCCATTCAGAAATACGATATCTATGACAAGGTCTCGTATATATCTACTGCTGGCGGTGCATTCCTGGAGTTTCTGGAAGGAAAGAAATTGCCTGCTGTTGAAATTCTTGAGTTGCGTGCACGTTGAAACCTGAAGAAATCATTTCCTGGGAATGATGCGAAGAACTAAAATTGTGGCCACGCTGGGGCCAGCATCCAGCAGCTCGGCAGTCCTGGAGCGAATGATTGAAGCCGGTGTGGATGTTGTTCGCATCAATTTCTCGCATGGTACTCGAGAAGAGCATATTGCCTATGTGGAGCAGATACGCTCGCTGGCGCGTTCGACCGGCCGGACGGTAGGTGTGTTGGCTGATTTGCAAGGACCGAAAATCCGCATTGGGAAATTCGATCAAGGAAGCATAAGCCTCAAAACCGGAAGCGAATTTATACTCGATGCCGAGTGTGAATTAGGGAACCAGGAGAGAGTCGGACTTGACTACCGGGAGTTGCCTAATGATGTGGAAGCTGGCGCAACCTTATTGTTGGATGATGGGCGTATTGTGCTCACTGTTAACAAAGTTAACGGCAGTGAGATCCATTGCAAGGTGGTGCAAGGCGGCATTCTTTCCAATAACAAAGGCATCAACCGCAAAGGGGGGGGGTTGAGTGCGCCGGCCTTAACTGCAAAGGATTTGCAGGACATCAAGACTGCCGCAATTCTCAAAGCTGACTATCTGGCTGTATCCTTTCCTCGTTCCGGTGAGGATATACGAATGGCCAGAGCGTTGATGCAGGAGGCCCAGGGAAATAGCTTGCTAATGGCAAAGATTGAGCGTTCCGAGGCGATCCTGGCACTGGATGATATTCTTGATGCATCGGATGCGATCATGGTGGCACGCGGCGATCTGGCTGTAGAGGTGGGGGATGCGGCCGTCCCTGCATTGCAGAAAAGAATGATCAGGTCAGCGCGAGTAACCAATAAACTGGTCGTGACGGCAACGCAAATGATGGAATCGATGATCTTCAGTCCGATTCCAACCCGGGCAGAGGTTTCTGATGTTGCCAATGCCGTCCTGGATGGCACGGACGCGGTCATGCTATCGGCCGAGTCCGCTGCAGGGCAGTATCCGGTCGAGTCTGTCGAAGCGATGGCGAGAGTCTGTCTGGAAGCCGAGAAGGAATATACGGTCAATCTGGATTTTCGCCGTCCTCCCGATGCGTTGCCGGAAAGCATTGAAGAGGCGATCGCACGTGCGACCATGTATACTGCTGCTGGGCTTAAGATTCGTGCAATTGCCGCGTTGACTCAGAGTGGTGTGACCGCGCGGTTTATGTCTCGCAGAAGTTCCAAGGTGCCCATTTTTGCGCTGAGCCCGCAGGAGGATACCCTTGGTAAAATGACCTTGTTTCGCGGCGTATACCCGATTGAGTTTGGACAGGGTTTGTGTGATCCTGAATTGATTCTTGAGATGGCCGAGAAAGAATTGCTTGAGCGCGGCGCCGTGCGAGAGGGTGACCTGATTGTGATGACGATCGGCGAGCCAGTTGGGAAGGCGGGTGGAACGAATACCATGAAAATCGTGAGAGTCGGGGATCAAAAGCTTTCGGCCCAGGCAGGCAGGGAAACTGTCTAGACTGTTTGTGCCAGCAGCCATAAGGCTTGGGGATTTGGAATACACAAAAGCATCCACATCGTTGCTATAATCTCGCTTGGTTAACCACGATACTTCGGCTGGAGATGCTGTCCTGATACACCTGCCAGCTGGAAGTGAGCCGTTACTCGTCAAGACAGCTGTTCCGTTTATCTCGCAAGATGGATGTGAATGGAGTGCAGGATAAAAAGCTCATCTGAAGTGGCAGCTGGATGCCGGGAGTAAGCAAAGCGGGGGAGGGTTTGTGGTGGTTGGATGTGGGCCCAATCCTTGACATGCAGCTATTGCGTGGCAACGTATAGCTGAGGACGATAGATACTGAATTTGTAAAATTGCGCGATTATATGGCGGGGCGTCCGTCACCCAACTGTAAGAGCTGTCTGTCTACACAGTGCTCAGAGTTTTTATGAGGTTAGCGGGATTTTCGATACCACGGAATGCCCGCACGCGCATACCAGCAGTTTTATTTAGAGATCATACAAAATTTATATAAAAGGAGACCTGAATGGCACTCGTATCATTACGCCAATTATTGGATCATGCAGCAGAAAACGGATATGGGCTTCCGGCTTTCAATGTCAATAATCTTGAGCAAATTCATGCCATCATGCAAGCGGCTGATGAATGTAACAGTCCCGTTATCATGCAAGGTTCGGCTGGCGCACGTAAATATGCAGGCGAGGCATTTCTGCGTCACTTGATTGCCGCTGCAGTCGAGGCTTATCCCCATATTCCCGTCGTTATGCATCAGGACCATGGTGCTTCACCAGCTGTCTGCATCAATGCAATTCGCAGTGGTTTCTCCAGCGTCATGATGGATGGTTCACTGGAAGAAGACGGCAAGACACCTTCCTCATATGAATACAATGTGCAGGTCACGTCGCAAGTTGTGCAAATGGCGCATGCCGTGGGCGTTTCCGTCGAGGGCGAATTAGGTTGTCTGGGATCGCTGGAATCCGGCATGGGAGAAGCCGAAGATGGCCATGGTGCCGAGGGTCAGCTGACGCACGATCAGTTATTGACTGATCCTGAGCAGGCAGCAGATTTCGTCAAAAAAACCGGAGTGGATGCCTTGGCGATTGCGATTGGGACTTCCCATGGTGCCTATAAATTTACTCGCAAACCTACAGGCGATATTCTCGCAATTGAGCGCATCAAGGAAATTCATCAACGCATTCCCAATACCCACCTGGTGATGCATGGTTCCAGCTCTGTTCCACAAGAATGGCTGGAGATCATCCGTGAACATGGTGGCGAAATGAAAGAAACTTATGGCGTTCCGGTGGAAGAAATTCAGGAAGGGATCAAACATGGGGTACGCAAGGTGAACATCGATACCGATATTCGCTTGGCAATGACTGGTGCGATACGCCGCCATCTGGCCAAAAACAAAAGCGAATTTGATCCGCGTAAATTCCTGAAGGATGCAACTGCTGCCGCTAAAGACATCTGCAAAGCACGCTTTGAGGCATTTGGTTCGGCAGGTCAGGCCAGCAAAATCAAGCCCATCATGCTGGACGAGATGGCTGGCCGTTATGCACGCGGCGAGTTAAAGGCCATCGTTAAATAACGGGAAACTACTGATATCAAATGCCGCATGATCCGAATGTGGTCGCAGTCGGATCATGCAGCGTTTGATCAATTAACCGTCCCCCAGAAAGGTTTGGCTTTCCTGAAGGCGTTCCAGGATTGATCAAGTGCTTTCTTCTTTTCAAGCATACAGCTTATGCTCCATCCGCGAATAATGCCGATGGCCTCATATTGCACTCGTTTGTTTTGTCTGATGTCAAGTTCGTCCAGAAATTTCTGGGTCCCGGCATAGTCATTGATCGCACCAAGATCGTTTTGCAGTGTTGCAAGTAGCGCGATATAACGTTTGCAGGATGTCTGAGGATAGAGTGCCATAAAAAAATCAGCGATATAGCGCTGTTTTTTTATGGCTATACGCAAGGCATGCAGAGCCGGAGTATCCAGTCCTTTTAACTTTTCACCCGTTTGCATGATTTCTTGATGCGTTGCAGCCATGCTGGTTGTGGCGAATGTTTTGATGTCACCAGGCGGTAAGACTTGATCAGACCCAACGAGTGAATCCAGTGATTCATGCTGGCCAATCTTATTCAGCCAAATTAATATATCCAGCATCAATCTGGTATAGCGTCGGGAACTGATACGCTTGCGTGCGGCTGTATTGTATTGTTGACGCAGTTTCTGGCAATGCTGGCGAATCAACGGAAGTCCTGCCTGGTCTGGGAAGTGGGAAATGATATCTGGAAGGGTTTCGGTTACTAATATGTCCCAGTCCCGGGCTGGATTCAGTTGTCGAAAGAGCCACTTCAACTCTTTTCTGATGGCAGTCACTTCATCGCCTGAGACGGTTTGGGAGAAGGTATTTAAGGCCGAGCGGAATCGACGTAAGGCGACACGCATTTGATGCAGGTATTCTACATCAGCGTCAGCCATGAGCATGCCATTTTCATTTCTGCCAACCTGAATGAGGCAGTTTTGCATGATCATTCTGAGTGCCTGGTGCAGGTGCATTTCTGGCTTGATCTCGGTCTTGATCGCTTTGAACGGAGGGGGGGGCTGCCGAGAAAAAAGGATATAGCCGCGTTCGGCCTTGCTGGCATTTTCCAGCCTGAGTGGAAAGGGGGCGCGATCGACTATGTTGCGTGATAATTGTAGCAGCTTGATCGGTTCGCCTGATTTGAGTTCAAGCTCGATCTCGCAAATTGGCATTTGCCTGTTACCGGCGATGATCTTGCCATGATCGAGACAAATCTCGATTTCAGTCCCATCCTCCAAGTGCAAGTGTCGCAAATGGCGAGTAAATTTAGTGGTGAATACAGGCTGCAGCGTTGCTCGCAATTGAGGATTTCTGAAGAGTTGTTTGATTCTGGGATGCTGAATGGCGCTGAAATCGGGGTATGCAGCGACTAATGGCGTCTCCCATTCATCATGCTGATGCAGACCTGCAGCAATACTGCCGCCCGCCTTGATCGTCTGCACCCAGTCCTTGCCAATACGGCGTAACCTTAATGAGCAACCCATTTGCTTGAGTTTTAGATCAGGCGTGTCGTAATAGATGCTATACAACTTTTGGGTGCTGGTTGCAGTAATATTCAGTGGCTCCAGCCATACCAATTCCTGTATCGGCTTTGTACAACAGGAAGCGGGTAGTGCCAGCTTGAGTTCGATTTCTATTGGCATCAGATCATTCGATCGAGTCTTGTTTGACAGCTGCTAGTTTCGCAAGCAGATCCTCCTGGGCGCAATATCTCCTGCTGCGTCGGGCTGACTTATGTTTATAGTCACCTTCACCATTCATTTCCCATGCCTGTACATTGTCTCGCAGATAAGGCTTGAGTCCTTCTGTGATTATCCGTTTCTTAAGTCGCGAGTCAAGCACGGGAAAGCAGACTTCAACGCGCCGGAAAAAATTACGATCCATCCAATCGGCGCTGGCGAGGTAGACATTAGGGTGATTATTATTGTGAAAATAAAAAATACGAGAATGCTCGAGGAAGCGACCGATGATGGAACGTACCCGAATATTTTCCGATAGGCCGGGCACACCGGGACGGAGGGCGCAGGCGCCACGTACAATCAGATTGATTTTGACGCCCGCCCTGGAAGCTGCGTACAGTGCCTGAATCACCACCGGTTCCAGTAAGGCATTCATCTTGGCAATGATTGCAGCCGGTTTGCCTTTGTTCGCATACTCGATTTCCTGCTGAATACTATTGAGAATCTGGTTGTGAAGGCTGAATGGCGATTGCCAGAGATGTTTCAATTTGCTCGCTTTGCCAAGACCAGTCAGCTGTAGAAAGACCTCATTGACATCAGCACAAATTTCTTCATGACAGGTCAGTAAGCCAAAATCGGTATAAAGGCGCGCCGTACCGGGATGATAATTTCCTGTACCGAGATGCGCGTAGCGTTTGAGTTGGCCAGCTTCTCGTCGGACTACCATGGCCATTTTGCTGTGTGTTTTATGTCCGACGATGCCATAGACGACATGTGCACCCACTTCTTCAAGCCGGCCTGCCCAGTTGATGTTGGCTTCCTCATCAAAACGGGCCAGTAGTTCTACGACTACCGTCACTTCTTTGCCCATGCTGGCTGCCGCTATGAGTGCCTCCATCAAAGTCGAATCCGACCCTGTCCGGTAAACGGTCTGTTTGACGGCCACGACATCCGGGTCGATCGAAGCCTGCTGAATGAATTCGATGACCGGCTGGAATGATTGATAGGGGTGGTGCAGTAAAATGTCTCCCTTGCGGATGACCTGAAAAATATTATTGGCCTTCTTTTTCTGGGACAGAAATGGCAAGCCAGGGATAAATTTGGGAAATTTGAGTTCGGGGCGATCGATTAGATCAGAGACTTGTATGAGCCGTACTAAATTGACCGGGCCATTCACCTGAAACAGATCGACATCTTTTAAGGAAAACTGCTCCAACAGGAATTCGGCCATATGTTGCGAGCAGTTATCGGCAACCTCGAGTCTGACTGCATCTCCCAAGTGGCGTTGGGGCAATTCACCCTGTAAGGCAATGCGAAGATTCTTGATTTCTTCTTCGTCGACGAACAAATTACTATTCCGGGTGACACGGAACTGGTAGCAACCGACAACATGCATCCCCGTGAACAGTTCACCTACATGCGCATGAATAATGGATGACAGGAATACAAAACTATAGGGATCTTTGCTAACTTCTTTGGGCAGCCGTATGACTCGCGGCAAGATGCGCGGAGCCTGGACGATGGCAATACCCGAGTTGCGGCCAAAGGCATCTTTACCTTCCAGTTCCACTGCGAAATTCAGACTTTTATTCAGTACGCGCGGAAATGGGTGGGATGGATCCAGGCCAATCGGCGTGAGCATGGGCATCAGCTCTCGAAAGAAGAAGCTTTTTATCCATTCGCGTTGCGCATCGCTCCAGGTGTGACGGCGCAGAAATTGAATGCCTTGTTTTGCCAGTGCCGGTAAAATGCTGTCGTTAAAAAGATGGTATTGACGCGCAACTACCTGATGCGCCCGGTCGGATACCAGGTTGAAAGCCTGGCTTGGCGCCATGCCATCGGGTCCAAATCCGGGAGAGTCTAATTTAATCTGCTCTTTCAGGCCGGCAACACGAACTTCGAAAAATTCATCGAAATTATTACTGACAATACAAATAAAACGGAGGCGTTCCAGCAAGGGGACTTGTTCATTCTCGGCCTGTGCCAATACTCGGCGATTGAACTCGATCTGGCTGAGTTCTCGATTAAGGAATTGCTTGGGAATTGGAATGTCAGACTTATTTGTTGCAATAAGGCTTGATTCGTTATCTGCCATGGGATGGGACTGTTATTGTTATAACGTGTACAGTAGTTGCGTTGTTATGATGCAATCTTATTGCTCCGGCGGGATATAACCAGCCGGTTGATCCGCACCATCACCGAAGAAATAGGCCTCCATTTGGCTGGCGAGGTATTTGCGTGCTTTGATATCTGCCAAATTAAGCCGCATTTCGTTGACCAGCATGGTTTGATGTTTAAGCCACTGCGCCCAAGCTTCTTTCGAAATATTGTTATATATCTTCTGCCCCAGTTCTCCAGGGTAAACAGGGAAATCAAGCCCTTCCGCTTCGCATCCAAGTTTGATGCATTGCACTTTTCTAATCATATTTTTTCCTGTTTAGTATTAAAGACCTTCTATCATATAACGGCTAAACGAAATATAGTCAATTTCGGAGCTAGAAAC
>NZ_JBEUDO010000068.1:0-12875 GCF_050584665.1 Nitrosomonas sp. ANs5 | reverse complement strand
GCCTGTTGGCCTCCTGCATGGATGCCATGACCACCGATCCCTTGTTGAAGGAAGAATCTTGTGACGAGATCGTGGTGCGCGAGGATTCATCCGACCTGTATCGCTTCCCCCGGGTCACAGGGCGTGGACGATTACCTTTCAGCATGATTTTGTCGCAACACATCCGCCAGCTTGAAAATCTCTTCCCAGTAATGCAGGTAGTCAGGAGAATCCTCACGGGCGTAGTTGAGGTTTTTGAACAGACTGGTCAGCCGCGTAAAGAAATCCCGCACCTCCTGCTTGTCGGCCATTTCGTATTCTTTGTCGACAATGGTGCAGATCAGGTCGAAACATTTGCGTTGCCGCGCCAGTGGCACCGAAACGTCGACCGGATCAAAAGCATCTTGTTGCAAGTAGACCATATCGAGAAACAAGGCCTTCTGATAGGTGTAATAGTCTTCCAGCGTAATGCCCTCCTCCCCGGTCACTTGCATCATTTGCAGCACTTCGTCTCCCTTGCGCAACAACGCCAGCATATGTTCGACGCGTGCAACCCAGCCAGGTGCGATTTGCTGCTCGTACCAATTGCGCAGTTGGTTGAGATAGCGTGACCAGGAAAGCAATGGATCCACAGAAGGATAAAAACGTTTGTAGGCACGGTCGGCGGACAAGCCAAGAAAGGCCTTGACTGTAGCCAGCGTGGACTGGGTGACGGGCTCCTCGAAATTCCCGCCAGCGGGTGAAACCGTACCGATGATCGTCAGGCTGCCCTCACTGCCGTCGCTGTTGCGGATCACGCCGGCGCGCTCGTAAACGCTGCGGATGGCCGAATCCAGATAGGCGGGAAAAGCTTCTTCGCCTGGAATTTCCTCCATCCGGCCGGAAGTCTCGCGCATTGCCTGCGCCCAGCGCGAAGTGGAATCGGCGATCAGCATGACGTGATAACCCATTTGCCGGTAATACTCTCCCAGGGTAATGCCGGTATAAATCGAAGCTTCGCGGGCAGCCACCGGCATCGAGGAAGTGTTGCAGACAATTACCGTGCGGTCCATCAGCGAACCGCCTGTCTTGGGGTCGATCAGCTTGGGAAATTCATGTATGGTCTCGACGACCTCACCAGCACGCTCCCCGCAAGCGACCACGATCACCACATCCACCGCCGAGTAACGGCTGATCAAATTCTGCAAGACTGTTTTACCCGCGCCGAAGGGACCGGGAATGCAGGCTGTGCCACCCAGGGCGATGGGGAAAAAGGTATCGATCAAACGCAGGGTGGTAATCAACGGCTGCTCGGGATAGCAGCGCTGCGACAGGCGATTGCGTAGCAGATATCCGGGAATCGGGCGGCGCACCGGCCAGCGTTGCAACATCGTCACGGCACGCTCTCTGCCCTGTTCGTCGCGGATACGCGCAACTGGCGTATCCACGGTGAAATTGCCTTGCTGGATCCAGGTCACCTCGATTTCGCCTCGCTGATCGAAAGGAATCATGATGCGGTGGGTAAAACTGCCTTCCTGCACTGTTCCCAAAGTCTGGCCGGCACGCAACCTCACCCCAGCATCAATCACCGGCACAAAAGACCATTTCCGGCGGCGGTCCAGGCCATCGACCTCAGCGCCGCGTGGCAGAAAAGTACCATAGCGATCGGCCACTGCCGCCAGCGGATTTTGCAGACCATCATAGACTTGGGCCAGCAAGCCCGGCCCCAGCTCCACCGAAAGCATCTCGCCCGTCAGTTCAACCGTATCGCCCACTGCCAGGCCGCGGGTGTCTTCAAATACCTGTACGGTGGCCTGATTGCCTCGCACCTTGAGCAATTCGGCTTCCAGCCGCTCGCCACTGGCGGGACATAAATAGACTACTTCATTCTTCATCAGCGGGGCATGCTCGCCCTGTTCAAGCAAGGCTTCGATGCCGACGATATCCCCTAAAATACTGGTCACCACAACCTTGGACATGTTTGTTAACTAGGCTCCTGCTGATTCGAAAACAAGCTTATGATCGGCGAGCGCATCGTTCACCATCGATTCAAAGCGACTGACCGCAATGCCTTCATGCTGGCGACTGAACCGGTCGAGAATATTCCAGCGCATCATATACAATACCACTGCATCGAAGCCAAAATCATGGCGATCATCCACGCGTTGCAGGCGCCGCCAGGATTCACGCATCAACAGGCGATCGAGCGCCAGACTATCGCCTTGATGCAACAAGCGCGCTGCTTCATTCAGCCAGCCGAACAGATGGCCAAGCCCGAAAGCCGGATCGTGCCAATTGGCGAGAATATGCCCAGTGTATCGGCTGATCGCCCAGGGTTCACCGGGTTGGGGCTTCCTGTCCAGTTCACGGCGGCGCAGCGCGGCGATCAGCGTGCGCAGTTCCAGCCGGTCCAGCATCAACTCGCGTAGAAATAAACTTTTCTCACCTGCCATGAGTTTATTCACTTGGTCAATCATGGTCGCGTCATCGCGCTCCAACGGTAAGTGGCTCCAGTGAATCACGGCATGGATACGCTGCATGCGCTGCGCATCTTCTTCGCTCAGCAATGCCAGCGCCTTGCCGATCTGAATCCGGGTGGGCGGAATAAAACGCTGCTGACTCAACGGTGGCGGCAAGTACGGAAGGCTGCTCAGCAAGAGCGTATAACGGGTGGCATCCCCTGTGATCACCGTACGATTCCTTCCAGCAAAGCGCGGAAACGTGGCTGAAGGTGGGCCAGCAACAGCCTGGCAATCGCCTCATCCGTCAGTTCCACTTCCAGGTCTTGCCCGGTCAGGCGCAGCGTGATGCCACGCTGATCCACGGGCGTATGATTGAAAGTCACACCCTCGCGCAGCAACGATTGCGCGATCGCCAGCACGAAGTGACTCAGACTGCCTTCCTTGAGCGTTTCAGGATGACGGCGCAATTCATCCAAACCGATCACATCGCGTGGCAACAACACTTCGATTTGCTCGACCTGATCTAGCCCCATGTCTTCGCGTACGCGTCCGGCGATGGTCAGGATCATCTCGCGCAACAGCGCCTCATCGCGCAGTTGCTCGCCAATCAGGCGCCGCACTTCAATCGCAAAACGCTCACCGAGAAATCCCTTCATATTCAGCACCGCATCGCGCGCAGCAATCTGCAAGGCTTCTTCACCGGAACGACGCAGCCGTTCCGCCTCGTCCCTCGCCTTGATCAACATTTCCTCAGCCTGCGCGCGCGCCTGATTCGTCAACCAGGTGGCACGGCGTTCGGCATCCTCGACGATACGTTGCGCCTCCTCGCGTCCCTGCTGCACGCCTTCTTCTCGCAAGCGGGTGATGAGTTGCTCGACACCTGACGACACCTTGCCTGCCATCCCCGCATTATGGTTTGCCATCGCACGTCCTCCTGATCAATCTGGAATACCCGCACTGATCACCAGCGCAAAGATGAAGGCAAACACGGCGAAGCCTTCGACAATCGCGGCCGGTGCCAGGGATAAGCCAAAAATCTCGGGCTTGGCCTTGGCGGCATTGATCGCGGCGGCACAGGAGCGTCCCTGATAGACCGCACTGACCAGCAGCGCGACCCCGGCCAATAATCCAATCCCAAAAATCCCCGCCGCATTGGCCCCGTTCAGCTCGCGATTGAGTGTAAACATCACCACGATGCCGTAGATGATCTGCGAAGAAGGCATGGCCGAGACACTGAGGTACTTGCCATGCCCCCCTTCGGTCTCCATCATCGCCCCGATGGCGGCCTGTCCGGCTATCGCGCAACCGATGATGCTCCCGACCGCACCCAGGGCCATGGGCGCATACAGACCCAGCCACCCCAATATCAGCACCCATTCATTCATGTTGAATCTCCTTTTTCTCAAACGCGCGGAAAGGGTAGCCCTCATCCGACAGGCCCCAGTTGTAGAACTCGATAAAATTGAGACGCAGGCCATGCACGACACCGCTCATGATCGCCAGGGCCAAGTTGAGGGTATGGCCAAGCAGCAATATCAGGATTCCCAGCAGCACGCCCAATCCCGGCATCGCCTCCATCACTTGATTTGAGAGCTGATTAAACGTCAATGCCAACGAAGCGCTGGCCAGGCCCAGTGCAAACAGACGCATGTAGCTGAGCACATCGCCGAAGACCTTGGTAATGTTAGTGAAGACATAAAGGCCACCCAGCAAACGCAGCAGCATATCTTTCAGCGTATGTACCGGTCGGCTGCTCCCATAAAAAACCACTATTAGCGCGCCTATGACCATGCCTGACCAACCGGCTGCATCCAGCGATACGGGCAATACTTCGGCTTTTACCGATCCCAGCAATGCTCCACCCAACAGAATGATATTCCAGCCTACCGCTACCAGCGCGCTGTGATGGCCCCAGTGATAGACTGCTTTGAGGCCATTGGCGAGCATGAGGTGTAGTACCCCGATTATTACCGCGATCGTTATCATCATGTCAGTATCGTTGATATCCAGCCGGTGCATTTCCGACAGCAGACTGCCCTCAGCAGGAGTCAACCCAAAATAGCTGCCTACCAGCACTCCATAGCCAATGGCCATTCCCAAGGTAGCGCCGACGAGATGACGTAACCTTCGTCCCCCATGACTGCGGCCGAGACGACGCCAACCGGCCAGTAAACCCACCCCCAGCAGCATGGCGTAGCCTGCATCGGCCATGATCATCGCAAAAAACAATGCGAAGGAAAGAAACAAGACACGTGAAGGATCCCAGTCACGATAGCCCGGTGTCTGAAAGAAACTTACCAACTCCTCCCCACCGGACAAAGCCTGGGGATTGCTGAGCAAGGTTGGAGGACGATCTTCGTATGTAGGCTCCTCAGTCAGCAGCGCCAGATGATTTTGGTCGGCAAAAGTCTGAATCGCGGCCAGACGAGGTACCGCAACCCAGCCCTGGACCACAAACAAGCAATCTTCTTCCAGACTGGTATCGGCCGCATGCCGCAATGCTGATTGATCTTCGGCACGAGCCAAATGCTGGCTCATCAGAAAAATCCAGCGGGTCAGGCTGTGGCGTTCGAAGTTCAGTTCCTCGATATGCTGGCTATTGCGTTCCAGCAAGTGATGCAGGCTGGAAAGCGAACGGTGCCCCACCGCGCTGCGCGGCACCGGCATCTGCCCCGCGGCGGGTGGCTGTTTACCGATAACCACCACATAGGCATAGCGGTTATCACGTTGCACAATCTCGTAGACCAGATCCTTCGAAATCCGGTCTATCTGATAGATAGGCACCAGATAATACCAAAGCTTGTACCCCCCTATTTCATCCGCCTTGGGCGGTTTGAAATCTCCCCAGGGCGCTTGCAGCCGGATATGCACCTCTAGCTCTTCCTGGCGATGCTGGGCGGCAATCAGTGCCAGGCGATTTTCCTCCACTTCAGCCACCACTTTATCCATATCGAAGTCTGGATCCTTGCGTACCTGCAATCGCTTGACCGGTGCATCGCCCAAATAACGTAGCGCACGGTAAGCCGCTTCGGGGCGGTTGCTGGCTGTCTCGCTACCCGGCTCGCCGGTCCGCAGCGGATTCAGGTGCAGACAGCCAAGATGCTGCAGACGATCAAGCACCGTTCGTTTCTCCGCCACCATGCCACATAGGGTGATACGCAATAGTTTGACGATACTCATTGATTAGAGCCCATTTAGCTGGTTTTCAACAACAAAACGATCACAAATACGGCCGGCCCATGCTAGCCACGATCAAGATGCCGTGACTTGGCGAGCTTGGCGCGCACCACTGCGGCACGCTCCCCGTCAGCCAGAAAGATGCCGATCTTTCGGATATTCTCGCGGGTACGCGGAATCAGAACCTTGTCAAACAGATTGACCCGCTGGGTGATTTTTTGCACGGCCTTATCCAGGCGGTGCAGGCGTTCCTGCTGCACCTGTATGCGCACACGCAACGTTAGCGCCTCAGTCATGAGTGTTTGTACCTGATCCACCCAGTGCGGCCGGATCAGAAAAGAATAAGCGCGCCGGGTGATCTGTACGGCGCGCAATACCGGCAGGCGCGTGCCCAGCAGGTTTTCCTCGGCTAACTCCGTGCGCTGTATGGTCACCAGCTCTTCCAGCCCCACCTCATAATCGGCCAGCATTGGCAATTCGCTACCCACGATGTGCTGCAATGCAGTCAGGCGTGCTTGTGTTTCATGCAGCGCCTGCCGCGCCTTGCTGCGTTCAGCGATCAGTTGTTTGCGCTTGAGATCCAATGATGGCAAGAAGCGCTGATAGATCGTGAGCTGGCGCGCCTCTTTGTGTAGCGAAGCTTTACTCAGGGCAAGACGAGCCACAGGCTATCCCTGTACTTTATCAGCCTGGGTTGACGCTTTAACAGCCTGATCGTTACGTGGATAATATTTGTCGATCAATGCCTGCTTCATCAACAATTGCTCTGGCTCGAAGCATTCGGCAAGGGTTTGCCAGCTGAGATCCAAAGCTTTTTCGAGTGTCATCGATACCTCAATTTTCATAAAACGTTCCCGGAACCGCTCACCGAATTTCAATAGACGATGATCGTGTGCTGACAACTCAAATGCCATGGCCTGTTTTTGGCGCGCATCACAGGCCTCGGAATAGAAGCGGATCATGGTGTTCATAATTTGCGCGTGATCATCACGGGTGACTTTGCCGATCACATGCTGCTTGAGACGTGACAATGAGCCGAATGGATCCAATACGCCATGATGCAGATAAAACTGACCCTCGGTAATATAGCCGGTATTGTCCGGCACCGGGTGGGTGACGTCACCGCTGGGCATGGTAGTGACCGAAAGAATGGTCACCGAGCCAGCGCCCTTGAAATCGCAGGCCTTCTCATAGCGCCGTGCCAATTGGGAGTAGAGATCGCCCATATAGCCGCGATTGGAGGGCACTTGATCCATCGCCACGCCCACTTCCTTCATGGCATCGGCGAAAGCGGTCATATCGGTCAGCAGCACCAGCACCCGTTTGCTCTCCTCGACCGCAAACCGTTCTGCCACCGCCAGCGCCATATCAGGCACCAGCAGGCGCTCGACGACCGGATCAGAAGCCTGATTGACAAACATAACCGTGCGGCCAAACACCCCCGCATCCTCAAACGCGGTGCGAAACAGGTGATAGTCATCGAAGATCAGCCCCATGCCGCCGAAGACCACGACATCCGCGTCTGCCTGAATCCCGACGCGGGCTAGAAAGCTGTTATAAGGCTCGCCGGCGACCGAAAATATCGGAATTTTCTGGCTCTCCACCAGGCAATTAAACAAATCGATCATCGGCACATCGGTACGGATCATGCGCGAGGCTAGCAAGCGGCGCATCGGATTGACCGAAGGGCCACCGATCTCGATATGCGGGTCGGCGGAAAGATCCGGCCCGCCATCGAGCGGCTCACCTGCCCCACCGAACACTCTCCCAAGGATATTAGGCGAATAGACCGCCTGCATGGGATGCCCCAGAAAATGCACCGAAGCCTGGGTGGAAAGCCCTTTGGTGCCGGAAAAGACCTGCAGGGTCACCACATCGCGATCCAGCCCGATCACCTGGGCCAGCGAGCGCCGCCCATCGATATTCCGCACCGCCGCCAGATCGCCAAAGCGGGCCAATCCCGTACGCACGCCTTCGATCGCTCCCAGACGAATACGCATGATATCTCCGATTATCTCCAGCACCCGGGAAGAGCGAATCAAGGTTTGGGTCATAATTATGGGCTCGCTTGGTTGGTTTTTGTTTACTATTCTTCATGCTTGGGCATGATTATGCAAGCCTGGATACCACGCTGTACCGAAAGATCCCACCGGTCCGGCAGTTATCGATACCCTTTCATGGCGCCGAAAAATTCGACTAATCGCGTTCGCCGATCAGTATTCTTCCATAGTTGGAGGGGATGGTCACGGCAACATCGGTGGCATGGGCCGCGAGATCGAGTGGCCAGGCGTCCTGCTCGGAAGCGCCATGCAGACAGTCAAGCCAGCGGCCAGGATATGGGAACGGCACCTGGAGCGTGCCTGCCACAGCGCCAAAATTGATCAGCACCATCGCTGCCGGCAAGGCCGGGTCATCCGGACTGCGAAGATAGGCGACCAGGCCACGCCCCAAGTCGGAACGGTCAGGGTAATACCAGGATTGGCGGCTGCGCAAACATTGATAGTGGTGGCGCAACCGACCCAGACGGCGATAGAGATTGGTCAGAGTTCGACCGCCCGTCTCATAGAAAAAATTCCAGTGTAGCGGCCGGGCAGCCAGCACTCGGGAACCGCCGTCGTCATGCTTCCCGTAAATCTCACCGAATTCCTGACCCTGCCACAACAGCGGTACGCCCACCGCGGTCATGAGCGCAATGGCAAACGGTTGCAGCCGGTACCAGTGACTGCGATCGCGGTCGAACAGGTCAAAACCGCCGTGCCAGGGACTGTGCTCGCCACTCAGCAAGTACATGAGCCGGCTCTTGTCATGCGATTCGACAAATTGCAAGGCGGCCACCGGGAAGGTATCGCCGTTGACTGGATGACTGTATTGCACAGGCCAGGGATCGGCCGAATCAATCAGGAGCAAATCGTGAATCAACCCTTCAGGAACCGGACCGGGTTCGGCCCGGACCATGGCCTGAGCCTTCAGCATCGGCCACCAGCGTTTGCTGGCGGTCGTGTACGTCTCGCGCAAAACCGCCTTGGGCCGGTCCAGATACTCCGCGGCCTGAATGATGCCGCTGTGGCCACCGGGACGCTGGAAACGAGGCATTGACTTGCTGGCCTGATAAGTGTCGTAGACCAGCCGCGCATACCCGACGCCATTGGGACCATCGTAAATGCCGGGCACATAGTCATAGCGGAAACCATCCAGATGCAAAGTCTCGATGAAATAGCGGTTGACGGCAGCAAAGTAATCGTATGCCAGGGGTTTATGAAAATCGGTTCCGATGCCGAACATAGTTTCAGCGAAGGGACCAATCATAGGATTGTACTCACCGGTAGCCGCATACACCTTGCGATAGCAGAACTCTTCATGCATATGGGCATAGACGGCATCGTGGATTACTGCGATGCCTTCGGCGTGACAAGCATCCACCAGCGCAGCCAGACGCGCACCGCCACCGTAACGCTCTTCAATGGCAAAGTAACTGAGCGGCATGTATCCCCAGCGATAGGGCTCGGGCACGTTCGTGACCGGCATCAGCTCAATGCAATTGATACCCAGCCCTTTGAGATAAGGCAGGCGATCGATGACACCATCAAAGTCGTTGGCAAAGTCATCCACCATCAGCTCATAAGCGATCAGGTCATCAATGGCCGGCACCCGGAAATCGGCATCAGTCCAGCTTGAAGAGGGTCCCGGGGGGAGATCGAAAGCGCTCAAGGTACCCACGCAGCTCAATGTCGCGTACGGATCGGCAAACCAAGGCACGCGGATCTGACCATGGCGCTCCAGCCGGTAACGGTAGACATAACGACCGCTCTCGCCAAAGTGGCCATGCCGTGTCAAGGCGGTCAGCTCGCCATCGAACTGCCACAGTCCGTAGCCGCCACCTGCAAAGCTGAGTTCAGCAATGCTGGCGGGCACATCCGGATCAAACTGATCGATGCTGTGGATGATGTCGGCAAATAGCCGGTAGCCTTTGTCGGGTGTGATATGGGGCAGCAGAATCGCAAGCCGCAGCCGGCCACTGAGGTCGGTATGGGCACCAAGCTGGTTGAGGTCGATCATGGGGAACCTCCTGGGCAGTCGGATTGAAATCTCTACACCATTCGGTTCTCAGCAGCCGGACATTTGTGGCGAACAGCCTGGGTTTTGACTGCTCACAATCGAAAAAAACCGCTCATCCAGCCCGGACTGATCCGCCCGCTCGGTGCAGGTGGGTATGGCAAAAGTATAGCAATACTTGGCAAGGTGAAAATCATATTTATCACCCACCGTCAAGCTTATTAAAAATAACCAATTGCTTCTGTGTTGCCTTCGGCGTGCGTTAAAACCCCCGGCATCCGGATTGCGCTTTTCAAAGCTGAGCCAACACACATCAGGGTACGCGCCCCCTGTTGTTCAGTGTTTGTGATCAAGGTGGCACGAGAGCTCTTTGGGATGCGTACTTGGCAGATGAGAAAGCGACTGTTGTTGAGTCTGGGTACCTATGGGTCGCGAAACAAAATAAGTGTAATGATTGGGTTGTTATTTGCGAGGATGAGAGTTCATCATTATAGACTTGGCCCCGTCGTGCTGCGGGAAATCCGCACGCTACGTTCTGTGGGAATCGGTGGCGGGTGACTGCCACCGATGACCCGGTCTGAGGGTTAGATACCCTCAGCTACCCGATTAGCCGCCAACTCTCCGGCACTACGCAACATGACGACCACGGTGAGAACGGTGCTTCAACAGGCTTTCTGCTGGGATCGCGAATGTCTCGTGCAGCCCTTCGATCATGCGGAGTGTCAGAGGCCGTTTCCGAGCCAAGATTTCATAGACCCGATTCTTGCGGCCAATGACCGGAACAAGGTCTTCAACGGTAAGACCCTGCTGCTCCATTCGGAACTTGATGGCCTCTACCGGATCTGGGAAATCCATTGGATAGTGATCCCGTTCGTAGGCCTCCACCAGCGTTACGAGCACATCCAGCCGATCCCCTTCGGGCGAGTCAGCCGCAGCGGACATGAGGCCTTCAATTTCCTTGAGGGTTGCCTCGTAGTCAGCTTCGGTTTTGATGGGACGAATTTCCATAGATCACCTCAAATTGTCTGAGCATCAATTTCGTCATACTGCGTGTGAGTCCCGATGAATCGGATGTACACGACACGGTAGGCGTAGTTGATCCATACCACCAGGCGATACTTGTTCCCGGCGATGTTAAAAACGACGCGGCCATCTCGCAGAATACTGGCGCTGGAAAATTGAGCTTTTACATCATTGGGAGTGGACCAATCAGCCTTCAGGGTCTCTCGATACCAAGCCATTCCTGGCTCGATGGAATCCGCACAGGAAGACGAGCTTTCCCAGAATTTTCTCAGCGTTGATAGAGCGATAATGCGCATGACTGCATTATAGTCCCATATAGGGACTTATACAACCTCAAGGACGCGGGAACGCTTTGCTTTTTAAAAGGGTAGAGTAGAGAACAGGCCTGCGCCTGCCCTCCCTCATCAGTAGGGTCGAGTGCTGGCGCGTTAACCCGGGTAATATGTACAATCCCCTTGTCACTTGGCGCCTTTACAATCGGCAGCCTGTACCTATCGGATTGCACTTGGCCCCCGGGCAGGACAAAAAGTGCTGACGTTGAGAACTGCTCCTGCACAAAGCGCAATACCGCAGTCTGTTGATGCATGCTGTGCCAATGCACACGGCTTCAGCCTGCATGCCGGGGTACGTTGCGCCATGAACCAGCGTGGCAAGCTGGAACGCCTGTGCCGCTATATCGCCCGGCCCGCGATTGCCGATGAAAGGCTGGCGCGCAATAAAGAAGGGCAAGTGGTGTTAACGCTGAAAACGCCTTATCGGGATGGTACGACCCACATCGTCCTGTCGCCACTGGAGTTCATGCAACGACTGGCCGCGTTGGTTCCCCGGCCAAGGCTTAACCTCATTCGATTCCATGGCGTACTTGCGCCGAACGCCAAACTGCGCAGCGAAATCATTCCTGGCGGCAAGAAAAGCAAAAGCAATGTATCCGATACGGCTGACGATGCGCCACCTTTTCCAGCCTCGGTACGCATCAGTTGGGTGCGTTTGCTCAAGCGGGTATTCGATATCGATATCGAACACTGCCCGCAGTGTGACGGAAAAATGAAAATCATTGCCGCCATCCTGGAGTCCAGCGTGATCACTAAAATTCTTGACCATCTTGGCTTATCCTCCCGAGCGCCACCCAAAGCACCTGCGCAAATCTTTGATCCTTTCGGGCCAACCTGATCCCAGTCTCATCTTTTTCAGTTCACTTCCTGACTGCGCTGACCTTTCCCCATGGGCGTCTTTCGCCTAAAGCGCTAAAATGCGGCAAAATCTTTGACTTTTCGTTTTAACTGAACCGGAATATAGTCATTTTTCGATCGATTATCACAGTGTTTGACAATTGAGCCATCTTTCAGTACATTCAAGACTTATGAAAAAGGTGGTTTATTTTTCCTATACGCATTCATGAGCCTGTGAATACATCCCCACTTTCAAAGACTAGGCTGCACTGACATGCCGGTTATTTGGCAGCAATTCTCTCACCTCCGGTACTTCTTGAAATTCTCCGCCTGCTCGAAGATCTCCTTGTATACCTCATCCCTATCCACTGGCGGGTAGCCGTGCTTGCCCAATAGCAGGATCAGATCCACCTTGAGCTCGGCTTTGATGTCATCGCGCTGGCTCCAGTCGGTGTATTTGGCCTTGTCGTCCACCACATCTTTCACGGCCTTGGCCAGTACCAGGAGCTTGTCTTCCGGATAGGTGAAATCGTACTTCTGCGCCAGGCCCTTGAGGATGTCGTAAAAGGCCTTTTCTTCCAGGTCGATCCCCAGGTCGGCAAAGGAGTCCTGTTCCTGCTTGAGGGCGTGGATCAGGTCGATGATCTCCACGGTGAAGTCTTCCAGCACGTTGCTGACCAGCACGTCGTCTTCCTTGCGCTCGTTGTACTTGTCCACCAGAGACTTGAAGCGCTCGGCAAAGTCGATCCCCCGGTTTTTGTTGACCTTCTTGAAGTCGTCGATGGCCTTGGCCAGTAGCTGTTGCAGCAGCTTGATCTTGGTATTGGGCAGTTTGATCTTCTCGATCTTGGCCAGGTAGTCGTCATCGAAGATGTCGATGTGGTCGGCCTGATCCTCGCCCATGCGCAGGATCTCCTCCACCCCGTCGCTTTGCAGGGCCTCGGTGATCATCTCGCGTACCCTGGCGTTCATCTGCGCGGTGTCGGGGGCCAGCTCCTTGGTCAGCTTGAAGACGATGGAGCGCACCGCCAAG